>CAZJJR010000086.1:15305-20691 GCA_964546365.1 uncultured bacterium
AGGGAAGGGGGCTGGGGGGTTAGGTTTTTTTCTCTTCGCCAATAATATATTTCGACTACCCACTACCTATTTAGTGATTGGTTTTTTCACTTCCTCCTTACCTGTTTCAACTGTTTCTTTGTCGTGACCGTTATGACCTTGATGACCGTTAGTTGTTTGGGGTTGTCGTGCGGCTAGATATTGATACATTGCCCAATGAGTATGCACGTCTTGTTCTGCTTCTTTTAGTAAGCGTTTTGCTTCTTCTGGTTTGCTTAATGTCAGCATCTTGAAGCGATTTTCTGCATACATATATTGTTCAAGAGGCATTTTGGGCGTGCGGCTATCTAGTTGCAGTGGGTTTTTACCTTGACCGACTAAATCTGGGTTGTAGCGATACAGTATCCAGCTACCAGACTCGACGGCGGCTTTTTGTTGCTGCATTCCGGTGGTCATGTTGATGCCGTGGGCGATGCAGTGGGAGTAGGCAATAATCAACGATGGGCCGTTGTAAGCTTCGGCTTCTAAGAAGGCTTTTAGGGTGTGTTCGTCCCTAGCACCCATTGCTACAGCCGCTACATAAACATTCCCGTAGGTCATCGCCATCAAACCCAGGTCTTTCTTGGCGGCAGGCTTACCAGCAGCAGCAAATTTGGCAACTGCGCCCCGTGGGGTGGCTTTGGACATTTGACCGCCAGTGTTGGAATAAACACCAGTGTCTAGAACGAGGATGTTAACGTTGCGACCGCTGGCGATTACGTGGTCGAGTCCGCCGTAGCCGATATCGTAAGCCCAACCGTCACCACCGATAATCCAAACGCTCTTTTTGACTAAGTAATCTGCTAATACTTTGAGTTGGCGAACTTTGGCTTTCAAAGTATTATCCAAATCTGTATTCAGCAATTCGTTTAGGCGTTGTTTTAAGGAGGCGATGCGATCGCGTTGTTCCCAAATATCCGCTTCGTCTTTTTGTTCGGCATTCAGGATACGGGTAACCAGTGATTCGCCAATTTCCGTTGACAATTGAGATAGCAGTTCAACGGCAAATTGCACTTGTTTGTCTAAGGAAACTCGGAAACCTAAACCGAATTCAGCGTTATCTTCAAATAGGGAATTTGACCAAGCTGGGCCGCGTCCTTCGGCGTTATGACTCCAAGGAGTTGTGGGTAAGTTGCCGCCGTAAATGGAGGAACATCCGGTGGCGTTGGCAACTACCATGCGATCGCCAAATAACTGACTGACTAATTTTAAATAAGGTGTTTCACCACAACCACCGCAAGCGCCAGAAAATTCAAACAACGGTTCTTGCATTTGTTGCTGACCGATTTTGGTCAACTTCAAATTGCGGCGATCGGGATTCGGTAAACTGAGGAAGAAATCCCAATTTTCCCGTTCTTGGTCGCGTAATGGCAATTGCGGTGCCATATTAATCGCTTTCAGTTTTGGTTGGGATTTATTCTTCGCCGGACAAACGTCAACGCAAACACCGCAACCAGTACAATCTTCTGCTGCTACTTGAATGGTGAATTTTAATCCCGTCCAATCACGATCTCTCGCATCGGTACTCTTGAAGCTTTCCGGTGCAGTTTCTAGTTCTCCCGCTTCGTAAACTTTACTGCGAATTACGCTGTGGGGACATACCATCACGCACTTACCGCATTGCACGCAAACATCGGTATCCCAAACCGGAATTTCTTGGGCAATGTTGCGTTTTTCCCATTTCGATGTACCGCTGGGATATGTACCATCAATTGGCAAAGCGCTGACTGGCAAATCATCGCCGCATTTAGCGATCATTTTGCCAAGAACTTCTCGCACAAAGGCTGGTGCGGTGTCGGGTACGGGAGAACGCAGGGTAATTTCGCTGTCTACTCGATCGGGTACTTTTACTTCAAATAAATTGTCGAGGCTATTATCGATCGCCTTCATATTCATCTCGACAATTTGTTTGCCCTTCTTGCCATAAGTCTTCTTGACGAACTTCTTAATTTCTGCGATCGCATCTTCTCTTGGCAGTACGTTAGAAAGGGCAAAGAAGCAAACCTGCATTACCGTATTGATGTGTCCGCCCATACCGCTTTCTTTGGCAACTTTGGTGGCATCAGATACGTAGAATTTCAGTTGCTTGTTGACGATCGCTTCTTGTACGGGACGCGGTAATTTATCCCAAACTTCTTCTGGCTTATAAGGACTGTTCAGTAAGAAAGTAGCACCAGGGGCAGCGACGTGCAGCATTTCAAACTGTTCGAGGAATCCCCATTGGTGACAAGCCACAAAATTAGCTTTTTCGATCAGGTAAATCGAACGAATGAGATTCGGGCCAAATCGCAGGTGAGAAACCGTAACGGAACCTGATTTCTTAGAATCGTAAACGAAATAACCTTGGGCGTAATTGTTAGTTTCTTCTCCAATAATTTTGATGGAATTTTTGTTTGCACCTACCGTACCGTCAGAACCCAAACCGTAGAATACGGCACGTACTACGTTATCCGGTTCGATGGAAAATTCGCGATCGTAATTTAAACTGGTGTGGCTGAGATCGTCGTTGATGCCAACCGTAAAATGATTTTTCGGTTCTGCTAAAGCGAGATTGTCGAAGATGGCTTTAATCATCGCTGGGGTAAATTCTTTCGATGATAAGCCGTAACGTCCGCCAACTACTTTAATATCGGCACGATTTTGTTCTACCAGGGCAGTAATCACATCTAAATAAAGTGGTTCGCCACTTGCGCCCGGTTCTTTGCAGCGATCTAAAACTGCAATACTCTTAGTAGTTGCTGGCAATGCTTCTACTAAACGTTTAGCATCAAATGGGCGATATAATCTTACTTTCAAAACCCCTAATTTTTCACCGCGATTATTTAGGTAATCTACAGTTTCGTGGGCGGCTTCGCAACCGGAACCCATCAAAATTATGACTCTTTCTGCGTTGCGATCGCCGTGATATTCAAATAGTCGATATTGCCGCCCGGTGAGTTGGGCAAATCGATCCATGATATTTTGAGTAATATCCGGGCAAGCTTGATAAAATTGGTTGACGGTTTCCCTCGCTTGGAAATAAACGTCGGGATTTTGAGCGGTACCGCGAACTACTGGACGATCGGGTGTCAATGCTCTTTCGCGATGAGCAAAAATTAAATCATCGGAAATAAAGCCGCGCAAATCTTCTTCTGTTAGTAATTCAACTTTTTGTACTTCGTGGGAAGTGCGGAATCCATCGAAGAAATGCACGAAAGGAATGCGGGATTCTAAGGTGGCGACGGTGGAAATTAATGCCATGTCGTGGGCTTCTTGCACTGAGGCGGAACATAACATGGCAAATCCGGTGGCGCGGGCTGCCATTACGTCGCTATGATCGCCAAAGATGGAGAGGGCTTGGGCGGCGATCGATCGGGCAGCAATATGGAATACTGTTGGCGTTAATTCCCCGGCAATTTTGTACATATTCGGGATCATTAATAACAATCCCTGAGATGCGGTGAATGTGGTGGTTAACGCCCCCGTTTGCAACGCGCCGTGAACGGCACCAGCTACCCCTCCTTCACTCTGCATTTCTACTACTGATGGCACCGTTCCCCAAATGTTGGGCTTGTTCTCCGATGTCCACGCATCTGCCCATTCAGCCATTGGTGAAGAAGGAGTGATGGGATAAATGGCAATCACTTCATTTAGACGATAAGCTACGTAAGCAACTGCTTCGTTACCGTCTAGAGTTGCATAGGTTCTTTTATTCATTTTCTAAACCTTTGATAGCCGCTATTTATCGCCCGGTTTACCAAAGTTTCAGCCTTTTTTCTCTGCTGAAATTTTGTCAACCGTGCTTAATATTTTGCTCTCATCACCCATACTTCTTTTGCGATCGCACTCGCAAAAATGGCGATCGAGAGAGCTAATTAAAACAACGATTTTGTTGTTTATATTGCTGTTTAATTTGCTACAAAATCAATGGAATCCTTTATCCATAAGCATTTTTAGAGATAATACAGAAATGTTAGTTTCTTTAATCTCTTACTACTATCTTCTAACCAAAGACAGATTTATGGTCAAAGTTTTTATTATTTTTTAACGCAATGTCAAGATATTTTAGATTTTAGAATTTAATCGAAAGAGGAAAAGCTAAGGGAAAAAAAGTTACCAATGGTAAAAATGTAAAAAAATTATTATACGGTAAGCATTTTCACTCTTTTTTTTAAAGGTACAGCAGATTCCAGTTACATGAAATTCAAGATAGAAACCCGGTTTCTCGAAGAAACCGGGTTTCTTACCACATTAACCTGGAAAGCCCTGTTTTTATTTTCTCTACTAAAGAGAGAATAGGGAATAAGGGATGGAAAACTTTTTAAAGGTTTTACCTATTTCTTGTTTCCCATTCCCTGTTCCCTTTAAATAGTTTTGGCGGTCAGTTAACGTCGATACAGTAGGTATCAAATAACTAATAACTGACAACTAATTCCTGTTAACTGTTAAACAGGAATAAACTCAATGTAGTCAACTCGCGCTAACTCTTGTCCTTGAGCTTGTCCGGTGATGGAAATAGGAGTACCGGGGGTTAAGTACGCGCCTTTAACTACAGTTTGTCGAACTTTGGTTTTTTCATCAGCGCCCCAATGTCCTAAATTGCGATCGAGAATAAAGGAATATTGGTTGTTACCCAGTTGCACGCTAATCGGCGATTGTCCGTCGTTTTCATCGAATGCGCCGACAACTACATCGTACTTTCTAGCAGCGCCATTAAAAGTAGTCGAAGCAGTACCGCTAGTTTTTCCAGTGTTCAATAAACTAGCAATTTTTCCCCCAGAAGCAACTGAGGCATTTTCGATTCCGTAACCGGAAAGCTGCATATTTTCCGCTTCTATCCGCAAGTTAGGGGAATTGTTGGCGATATTGACGTTAAAACTACCTAACACTCCAGCCGGGACGAAGTTATTATTGGTATCCGCAACTTGGTTCGATCGCATCGAGATAGTATAGGTGCTATTGTCGGCATTATCCCAACTACCGCCGGGGGCATTAATGCGATAAGTAGCAACCAGAGGAGTACCGTTTTGGCTGTTGGATACCTTATCTAGCACTGCCACTTGGCTAAAACCGTTCGGGCTAGTCACGGTAAGATCGTTAGAGTCGATCGAACTTTGTGCGATCGCAACATTATCCGAATAACTAACGGTAAACGAAAAAGGAGTTGTCGTCGCCTGGGTAATATTCCCCACTGTCAAACTAGCAACCGGACTTTGTTTATCCTGAGAAGGTAGCGAACCTAAATTTTCCTGACGGCGATTATCTTGCCAAACTTGCTGACCGAACCAAGTTAAATTATCCGGCATACTGCCATCAGATTTAAACTGAGCGTGTTGTCCGCCACCATTACTTCCATTACCTGATTTTGTCAGATCGAAATAATCTCCTC
>CAZJJR010000087.1:0-721 GCA_964546365.1 uncultured bacterium
CCTTACCAAGGGGAGGGCTAGGGTGGGGTTGATTATTTAAATAGGATCGCTATATTTTGAAGTAAATACTTAATGGAAAGCTGACATTTTCAATTCCGAGCGGTTAATATCGTTGGAATAAATGATAAATAAGAGGAAAAAATCTCTCATGAAAAAAAGAACGCTGGCCTTGGTAACTGGGGGTATTTTGCTTTCTTTATCTTTATCATTGCCAGCAGGTGCAGGTCAACCAGACCAACCGTGTCAAGCTTATTTAGATACCAGCAATGGAACTGATGATGAACGAAACAACTGTCCGATAACCGTTGGTAATTTTTCAATTCGAGGAACCTTTTCTAATTCCAATTGGCAAGCTTCTTTTTGGGCATGGGAACCTGCTTATTACATCCTCTACGTTAAAAACAAGCAAAATGGTAGTACGATTAACTTAACAGGTTTCAAGGTTACGGGTACGAAGAGCCGACCGCAATACAGATTTACCGATCCAGAGCGAAATTTGACCTACATTGTAACTTTTCGATATTCAGACCCCAACACGATCCGATTGGAAATTTCTCAAGGTAATCGCTCGATCGCTAATCAATTGCTGGCACGGGAATCAGACAAACTGATCGGGGGCCCTTGAGAGAAATTTACCCGCGATCGCATTGTTAAAGTGAATTGATAAATAACGATTAATGGAGATAACGTAATGTCCTTTGATAGCTATTACACTCTAGGG
>CAZJJR010000087.1:791-20621 GCA_964546365.1 uncultured bacterium
CCGCCCGTCAACTGTTCAATACCTACGTGGATGCGGGCGGCAATTTTGTCGATACGGCAGATTTGTATACCAACGGGACTAGCGAAATTTGGACTGGCAAATTTATTGCCGAACGAAATTTGCGCGATCGCATCGTCGTCGCTACCAAATTCACCTACAACGCAGACCCCAGCAACCCAAACGCAGGCGGGAACGGACGCAAAAATATTTTACGGGCAGTAGAAGGGTCGTTGAAGCGACTGGGAACCGATTATATCGATCTGTACTTCCTGCACACTTGGGATCGAATTACGCCAGTTGAAGAGGTAATGCGAACCCTTGATGATTTGGTGCGATCGGGTAAAGTGCGTCATATTGGATTAAGCGATACCCCTGCTTGGTACGCAGCACGGGCGCAAACTTTGGCAGAATGGCGCGGTTACGAACCCATCAGCACGTTGCAACTAGAATATTCTCTGGTGGAACGCAACATCGAGCGAGAATTCGTTCCCTTGGGGCTAGAACTGGGAATGGGAATTATGGTGTGGAGTCCCCTGGCTAGTGGCTTATTGAGCGGTAAATATCGCCCCAGTGAAGGCGTGTTGAATGCAGAGGGCAGATTGGATACGATGAAAGATACTCAAAACGCGGCATTTCAAAAATTCACCGATCGCAACTGGAAAATCGTCGCTGAATTGGAAGCAGTTGCCAAAGAATTGGGCCGTAGTATGGCGCAAGTTGCGATTAATTGGACTGTTAATCAACCGGGTGTCGGTTCGGTAATCGTGGGAGCTACTAAATTATCGCAACTAGAAGACAATCTGAAATCTTTGGATTTTGAGTTACCGAAGGAATTGAGCGATCGCTTGAGCGCGATCGGTCATTTGGAACCTCAATTTCCCTACACTTTCTTTACCCCAGGACATCAGGCAATGATTCATGGTAGTAAGCCCGTCGGTATCAAACCAACTGGATACTATCCTGATGTTTTGATTCGATCGACAGATACAAATGCCTCTTAAAAAAACATCTGTAAAGTCCTAAGCCAAAAAAGGAGATTAGCGCTATGCTTCAAAGCACCTATCTGATTCTTTGCATATTAGGAATTGCTTTGCCCTACTCTCAATTCATCCCGTTTTTGCTAGAAAACGGACTCGATTTGCCACTTTTTTTTGAACAACTTTTTATCAATCGAATATCTGGATTTTTTGGCCTGGATGTGGTGATTTCATCTTTAGTTTTGTGGATATTCGTGTGGATTGAAGGTTCCCGGTTAAAAATGCAAAACTTGTGGATTTACATTGCCAGTAACTTATTAGTAGGTGTTTCGTTAGCGCTACCTCTGTTTCTACTCATGCGACAACGCAAACTCGAAGAAACCACCACTCAATTAGCACAAATAGAGCGAATAGTTCAATCTTAAGCTATCACCTCGTTACTAGGTTCCACCTAGTAACGAGAAACGAACTTTTCCTTACTCAAATCATGCTTTTTTGACTGCCAAACAGAACGTGCTAATGTTTTTAGAATTGCACGATCGCTATCTTAACCAAGATATGGATAAGATAGCCAAGGAACTTTAGAGCTAAATTTCCCTATACACAGCAATCGGATCAATCAAAATTTCATTTTCAATCTTGCCTATAAATTCTTTTTCCATATTTAGGATTCCTAGAACTAGCTGAGAAATCGCTTGCTTAATATCTTCAGGGCTTGCATTCTCTTGGATAGGCAAAGCAGGCAGGCTGCCTTTACTTTGTGTAATCATTCCAAAAATGACAAATTCTTTTTCTGAATATCTGGAAAATTTACTAACTATTAGATGCTCATCTTCCTTAAGATAACTTCTTTTCAGCGGTGCACTAAATAAGTATGTTTCTTTGCTATCTGTTGATAAATACACTTTTACCTCTAATTGATCTTTATAACCATAATTTAGTACGAATCTAAGCCTATCTAGGAAGCCTTGATCCATATTCATCCCAAGTTTTTTCGCTATAGCGGATAGATCATCTAACTTCTTATACGACTGTTTTATAAAAGCCTTATTATTTCGATTTTTACTTTGAATAAAGGTACTATCATATTGCTGCTTTAACTGTTCTAAATTAGGAAAATTTGTAATGTAAACCAGAGCCTCTCCTAACTTATTAAAATCATCAATAGTTTCATTAATTAATTTTATATCGCTAAAAAGCAACCTACCTTTAACCTTAATAAATTCATAATTCTCAAATTGGCTAAGTGATTTAACAATGGTGTTAGATTCGATTTGCAAAATTTTTTTGTCTTCAAAAAGCTTTTCTTCAAAAAGATTATAAGAGTAGTCATGTAAAAATTTCCGTTCTTCAACGGAAGACTCATTGCTAATTATGTCAGCCAAAATTCTGCCAGAGCCAATAGGACCCTCCTGGCTTTCTAAATCTTTATTAGAGTTTTTAGAGTGATTAATTACATACTCAGTCAATCCCTCAAATATTTGTGAAGATATGGAGTACATCTTGTACTCGTCTAAGTAAATAAAAGATTTAATTTTATTTTTCTTTTTTCCTTTGGACATATTCTTCATAATATTGCTGACGTATTATGTTTAGGTCTAATTCGGTGGCCAATTGAATAGAAGTGTTTTCAGTGAACTTTTTTGATTCATCCCATATCTGCATAGATTTTGGAAAATACCTTCGAGCAATTTGCAACCCTTCTGGAGCCTTAAAAAGAAAATATTCAATATTTCCTCGATTAAAAATTTGGGATTCTTTTCGGTTATTTTCTAACAAACCTTGCAGTTTTTGAGTTAAACCAGAACTCGCTATAGTCGAGTAAAAGCCAATAAAGCCATCACATCTATTAGAGTTTATTCTGTCTGAAACATTGATCTCGTCATCTACTCCTACAGCTTTACTCTTTCCGGAATTTGAATGAGCGAAGTGCTTACAGCTGACAAGCCAAAGAAGTTTTGTTTCACCGCCAATTCCTATACGAGATTCTTGAACTAAGATGTCTTTTCCTCCGTCTTGTCCCCGGTCTGGCTCAGAAATAATTTTGTATCCTAAATAGGCAAAAAAATCCCTTGCGAACAACTCGAACTCATCTTGTTCCCCAGTTGCTAAGCCAGCTTGAGGTATTTCTTTAAAATTGAGAGCGGACATTAAATACACCATGAATTCTAAAATGCAAAGCTAAACAATCGCCCAAACTGTTGAAATTCAATTCTACAAACAGATGATTTAAGGAGCGGATTTCTTAAGAATAAATAAACTACCATCTCCACCACGTCCGATTCTCAAATCTTCATCCAAGTAAGTAATATCAAGCGTGGCAACTCGACCAACCGGATTATTCGCCGCTACAACCTTGAACGGATCGAGTTGAGGCGTATTAATACCAATGATTTTCTCGATCGATAGGTAGCGTTTGTCAAAATAGACATTAATGCGTTTATCTGGTAGGGGTGATGAATCATCTACAGCAGGCTCAAAGCTAGCTGTTACTTTCACATATCCCGATATTAATCCAAGAGATTGTTTGACAAAAGCGAGATTGAAAAACTGTTTGTTAGCAACATCGATCGCTTGATACACTTTACCCAACTTTAATCCCAATGGTAGGGAAACTAAAGAACGGATTTCTCTAGCAGTGGAGTATTGCAGTTGCCAACTTCCGTTTAGTAAAGAAATAGCATTTACTAGAGGTTTCGGATTTGGGTTACAGCTTTCGACTTGGATAGTCAACTGTTCAATTTCAGCAGCAGTAGTTTCCTTTATCTGCAAATTGGTAAAAGGAGAACCATCTTGATGAGGTTGAATCTCTTCAAGAAAAGCTCGTAATTTTTCCTTTAACAACAGTCGATTATCCAAGGTTACTATCTTCCTTTAACAGAGGTTTACCTTTTATTGTTTGTTGATGTGAATCAACTCCGTCAAGATGCTTTCTAAGCTACCGTTGACTTGGATTTTATCTATTTTCTCAGCAATCCGTTCGAGAACTTCCAACTCTTTCAGACGCAAAGCCACGGGGTTATCTTCCATTACTTTGGCAGTATTTAGCATACTACGAGTTGCAGCAGTTTCTTCACGGCGACGGACTACGTTAGCTTGAGCGGCTTTTTCCGCTTCTACGACTTTGCTCAAAATAGTCTTGATTTCGCCGGGGAGAATGATATCTTTCACCCCAACAGAGTCAATTTCAACTCCATAGTCGGCGGTTTTCTGACGAATATGTTCGGCAATACTGATATCAATTACTCCCTTATCCTCTAGTAAAGCATCTAAAGTGCGATCGCCTACAGTTGCGCGTAAAGCAAACTGTAACTCTTTGTATAAGTAATTACCCACATTTGATAAAGCGTTTTTAGCTTTCAATGGGTCGATAATCCGGTAGCCAGCCGTTAAATTCAAGCGCAGAGGCACTTTATCCTTAGAAAGGATATCTTGACCGGATACTTCTATCATTTGCAATCTCAGGTCAATTGTTTCCGTTTGCCAAGAACGTCCGAATTTCCACCAAGCGTGGATTCCTGGCTGAAGTTGCGTTTGATACTCTTGATTTACGTACAGTAACCCAATGTGCTGTGCTGGTACTTCTACAATGTGCAAAGAGTTGCGACTCAAAGATACAACATCTGAGGAACCGGAGACTAATTCTGCAACTAGATTAGATGGCAACTTAGCATCAGTGCTGATGTCAATTGTTTCTACTTCCACACCTCGCCAAAATAGCTTGCGGCTACTTGGTGCAAGAATAGAGACAACTTTACGTTGATAGCGAACGATCGCAACTTGATGATTTTGCAATTGTACGACTTGGCAGTAAGCCGCCACAAAATCAGGATGTTGCTCGATCAATACATCTTCTAAAGGAAAGTCTGGATTTGGTACAATGCGGCTGAGAGTGCGTACTACAACTTCGCGATCGACATTCCAAAACGCATACTCGCCTGCCGAGAGCGATCGCACGAAGTTATTCTGCACGTAAAGCAAACCAATTTCCGACTCGGAAATTAGAAATTTCTTGATGCCATTTAAAGCAATTCCGCGCAATTCCCGTACAAACTGAACAGGCAACTCCAGACCTTCATCTAAATCAAAAAGATGACATTCCACCTCAATAAAACCGCGCCAAAAAGCCACCAATTTATTTGGCGCAACGCTGACCCAACTTTGCCCGCAACGCACCAGAGCAGCTTGATTGAATTCAGTTCTTACTATTAATAAATGTTCCTGTAACTCCGAACTGTGATTTCGCAGCAATAGCTCTAAGTTCTCAATCTTTGCCTCTGGCTGATTGAGATCGTAAGTTTTTAGTTGCCAGTGCCAACCCCAATAAGTGTAAGTACCGGGCTGCAAGATTTTCTTAAAATCGCTGCGGTGATATAATATGCCAATCTCGTTAGGTTTAATATAAAATGTGTTCCACATAGAAATTTTTTTAGATAACTTGGGTATTTGCAATCGAAATAACATATTTTAGCAAAGTTACAATTTCGGTTTCTTGTTTTGCGCTGCTGAATTTATCGTGGTTTCAATTCTTTTCGCTCTTGTTTCAGGACGTTTAGCGCTTTCAATCCAATATAGTATATTCTTTTTAGACGATCTGCTTAATGAATCGAAAAATTTATTAGCAGCTTCATTGTTAGCTAACTCTTGCTTTAAGTCATCTGGAATAACTAACTCTTCTATTGAATCTAGGATATTCCACGAACCATTCTGTTTGGCTACTTCAATTTTTGCTAAACCAGCCTCAGTCATCAAACCTCGATCGATCAGTTCTTCAATGTACTGCTTGTTTAATTTTGACCATACGCTTTTTGGTTTTCGGGGAGTAAATATTTGCATATAGCGTTCTTCATCTAAAGCTTTAACTTTACTGTCAATCCAGCCAAAGCATAAAGCTTCTTTGACTGCTTCGCTATATTTAATGCTTGGCTTACCACTTTTTGCTTTGTAGTAAATTAGCCATACTCCAATAGAGGTACGATGGTTTTTTTCCAACCATTCCCGCCATTCTTGGCCATTTTTTGCATAAAAGTTTTCTAGTTGGTTATCGAAGTTTGACATAGCGAGAAAGTTATTATTAACCAGTTTTTATAATACATATACTACACAAAATTTTTAAACTCTGCAAATGTAAGTGTTTACTGTTCGGTTGCGGGCAAATGGCTTCTCCAAAACTGGATTAAGATGGTTGCCGCTTTCCCGTAGACCACCCGAAGGCAATCCAGGCAAAGAGAACAACTCTCAAATACGCCGTTCAGTTTACCAGTTCCAGAAAACCGGAGCTAGAAACCGAAGGGACATACTCAAGTTAAGGAGAGAACAATTGCACTGGCTCCCTTACAGTTACTACCGATCGTCACTAGGTAACGATCGATAGTACGCACCTACATTGCAGAGTTCCTAATCAGTTGATTTTGCTACTTCCCAAAAGTAGTGTCTTTTGACCCGGACGGGGTTGTTGGTGCAGAAAGTGGATTTGAACCACTGACATTTGGGGACAAGCCCAACGAGCTACCAGACTGCTCTATTCCGCGAATTTGTCTTTTGACCTAGACAAGGTTGGTTGAAAGTACAGGAATCGAACCTGCAACAAATCGATTATGAGTCGATCGCTCTACCACTGAGCTAACTTCCGGGAGTTTGATGTAGGGGTTGAACCTACGACCATCCGAACATTGCGGATTGCTCTGCCTCTGAGCTAATCAAACGGTGCAGTAGTCATCCATTGCTTTGCGGTATACGTTCAATCCAGAGGTTGACGCACCAGTCGGGCATCCAGAACCCAAACTATAGCTCGTCAATGTATTACTACCTTGTTACTGAATGTAACACGAAATTTATGATAGCACTTAGTATTTTTCAAACTCTGCAAGTGTAAGTGTTGACAGTTCGGTTGCGGGCAAACTGCATCTCCAAAACTGGATTAAGATCGCTGCACCTAGATTACCCAAGAGCAATCTAGAAAAATCTAACAGCGCTCAAATATGCCGATCGCAAATGTCAGTTCCGGACGACCGAAACGACAAAACGAAGGGACATACTCGAGTTAGGGAGAAAACAATTGCACTGGCTTCTTTACTGTAACTACTGAGGATCGCTTGCGATCGAAAGTAGCAGAACACTAACACCGCAGAGTTTACCAAACTAAAACAGATTTTCTCTGTCTCGGTTTTTCCCAACTTTTTAGCTGCGAAGCTGCCTTGTCCCTAACAAGGTGCCCTTATCCAGAGCAGAAGTGTTTTTGCTGAAAGTACAGGGATACTACCTGTTACCGATCGGCGATCCACCGATCGCTCTACTAAGAGAGTAAACTTTCAAACGGTAGCGATCGATCGCTCGGCGGTATACGCGCAATCCATTGGTTGGCGCACCAGTTGGGCATACAGAACCCAAACCTTAGCTAGCTAATGTATTACTACCTCGTGACTAAAGGTAGCACAAGCAATATAGCTGATAGCCTAACCGCTCGATCGAAATTTATGATTCACTCGTTTCCCTCGTTCCCAGGTTCTACCTGGGAATGCTGTTTTAGAGGCTCTGCCTCCTGTTACCTACTAGAGGCAGAGCCTCCAGACTTGCGTTACCAGGCTCCAGCCTGGTAACGAGGGGAAACCGGGTTCTAGCGATCGCAATTCACTCAACGAACAATTATCATTCTTGAGAGAGTAGGTTTGCTAGCATTAGTTCCTATTAATGAACAACACAGAAGTAGTCGTAATCGGTAGCGGTATTGGCGGATTGAGTTGTGCTGCACTCTTAGCACGCTATGGCATTGATGTCACCGTAGTAGAAAGCCATTCCATTGCAGGCGGTGCGGCTCATTCTTTTGAACGTAACGGCTATAAATTTGAGTCTGGCCCATCTTTATATTCTGGTTTATCCTACACCCCTTCCCCCAATCCCCTGCGCCAAGTTTTAGATGCCATTGGGGAAGACTTACCCTGCATTCAGTACGATACTTGGGGTTGTTATTTACCAGAAGGATATTTTAATGCTCAAGTTGGTGCCGATCAATTTTGTGAAGTGTTGCAAAAGCTGCGGGGAGATAAAGCTGTAGCCGAATGGCGGAGACTACAGGAAATTATGACACCTTTGGGTAAAAGTGCGTTCGCACTTCCACCCGCCGCTCTCCGCTACGATTTAGGTGCAGTATTAACTGTCGGTAAGTTTGCACCTTCTTTACTACAAAATGCCGCCAATTTCATCAAATTAACCGGGCCTTTTTCCCGGATTATTGATGGTGTAATCACAGATTCATTTATTCGCAACTGGTTAGATTTACTCTGCTTTCTGCTATCTGGATTACCCGCCAATGGTACGATCGCCGCAGAAGTGGCATTCATGTTTGCCGATTGGTATCGTCCCAATGTTAAGTTAGATTATCCGATCGGTGGCAGTGGTGCAATAGTTGATGCACTAGTACGCGGATTAACTAAACATGGCGGTAAGTTAATTCTGAATGCTCATGTGGAACAAGTCTTAGTAGAAAACAATCGTGCTGTCGGCGTGCGACTGCGGAATGGAAAAGAAATCAGAGCAAATAAAGCAGTTGTTTCTAATGCTTCGGTTTGGGATACTCTCAAATTGATTCCCAACGGTGCTGTTTCCAAACAATATGTAGAGCAGCAACAAGCCACACCCGAATGCGATAGTTTTATGCACTTGCATTTAGGAATTGATGCTACGGGATTACCAAAAGATTTGGGTATTCATTATATCGTGGTTAATGATTGGGAAAAAGGAATAACTGCACCGCAAAATCTGGTATTGATATCAATTCCTTCCGTTCTCGATCCATCTTTAGCACCACCAAATAAGCACGTTATTCACGTTTATACTCCAGGTAATGAGCCTTTTTCGATTTGGCAAGGAATCGATCGCAATAGCAAAGAATATGCCTTACTCAAACAACAACGTGCTGAGGTAATGTGGCAAGCTCTCTTAAAAATTATTCCCGATATTCGCGATCGTTGTGAAGTAAATTTGGTCGGTACTCCCCTTACTCACGCAAGATTTTTGCGTCGCCATCGCGGTACTTATGGCCCAGCAATTGCCGCAGGTAAAGGTTTATTTCCTGGTACGACTACACCTTTATCTGGATTGTTGTGTTGTGGAGATTCGACTTTTCCGGGGATTGGCTTGCCTGCGGTGGCTGCTAGTGGGATGATGGCTGCTAATACGATCGCTCCGGTGCAGCAACATTTACAATTGCTCGATGAGATTCGCTAGAATTTTGGCAATAGGTAAGTGTCTTAACCTATTGTGCTAGATTGAGTTCATGAATTTTGAGTGGGATGAAAGAAAAAATGAGAGCAACATCAGCAAGCATCGTTTTGACTTTGCTGATGCTTATCGTATTTTCAATCTACCAATGTCTGTTTCCCTAGACGATCGACAAGATTATGGTGAAGATCGTTTGGTTGGAATTGGATTGCTAGATGGGCGCGTAGTCGTAGTTGTCTACACTGAGTCTGATGAGGAGACTATTCGCATTATCTCACTAAGAAAAGCACTTTCTCACGAACGGAAACGCTATGAGCAATACCTCAAGAACCGATTGGGCTAGGATTGATGCAATGAGCGATGATGATATTGATACCTCTGACATTCCCCCATTATCAGAGGAGTTTTTCGCTAAAGCACAGTTGCGGCTTCCCAAATCGCCTGTTAATGTCACAGTGCAAGTAGATGCTGAAACGTTCGCTTGGTTTCAAGAACAAGGAGAAAGTGCCGTACAACAAATGGCTGTAGCTTTACGCATCTACGCAGAAGCACACAAAGCTTATCCAGTCCCAGAGTCAAAGTCAGCCTAAGATTACACTAATAATTAAAGAAAAATTAGGGACTAGTGATAGAGAGACAGTAGAACAAATCAAGGAAAATCCCTACTCACTCTATATGAACCGCTGAAAGGTCAACTAGAGAACAAGCCAAAAACCTATAGAAACCTGGCTAGGAAAAACTACTTACAAGTTGCCAAAAAACGGAAACCATCCCGAAAAGAACTGAGAAAAGCCATCAGAAAACAACTGCAATATCTCAAAAGAAACTTAGCTCACATAGACCAGTTAATCCAGGCCGGTAGCGGCTTAGAGGCTTTGAGCTGTACTCAATATAAGAGCTTACTGGTGGTGGCACAAGTCTATCGTCAACAGCAATGGATGTATGAAAATAGAACCCAGAGAATAGAGGATAGAATCGTCAGCTTAAGCCAACCCCATATCCGTCCTATTGTTAGAGGCAAAGCGGGAACTCCCGTAGAATTTGGAGCTAAACTTTCAGTCAGTTTAAGAGATGGATATGTATTTTTAGACCGGATAAGCTGGGATAACTTTAATGAATCGACCGATTTAAAAGCCCAAGTAGAAGCCTTTAAACAGTCTACAGGACGGTATCCCAAATCGGTATATGTTGACCGCATTTATCGCACCCGAGAAAATCGCGCCTTTTGTAAAGAGAAGGGCATTAGAATCAGTGGCCCCCCTTTGGGAAGACCTCCAGCTTTCATCAGCCTAGAACAGAAGAAGCAAGCTTTAGAAGACGAGAGAATACGTAGTAGTATTGAAGGAAAATTTGGCGTCTCCTTTCCGTAGATTTAGCTTAAATCGAGTGATGGCTAAACTCCCTCACACCTCCCAAACCGCCATTGCTATTACTTTTTTGGTCATGAATCTTTCCGTCCTGCTGCGGCAGGTTTTTTTGGATTTTTTTGTGCTTTCAATTCTTTTGATATCCTTTTTGAGGTCAATAATTAACTCAGGTTATAATTGGGAGATTTTCAACAAGAACCGCTCATCATTGCTGGAAACCTATATAACTAATTAATCTATTAGTTGTTGTTTTCTGACTTATTCAGCAAGCCCTATTTAGTAGGTTTGTAACTGGAATCTGCTGTAATATAAGATTCATATTTCTAGGTACAAGATGTGAGTTTAGGTAAGTTGTTGCGTTTTCTTTTAAGGAGTAACAACTTACCTGAAAATTAAAGCAATTATTTATTAAAAATAGCTCAACTTTCGCTGGCTAAAGATGTGGGTGCGATCGCAATTCCTTCTTGACTAGTTTCCGATTGTTTCAAGTTATCCAAAATTTCGATTACTTCCCTTTCAAAAGCCACTTGAGCGCGATTCGTTCTTCCCCCAACGTAGAGGCTGCCATCTTTTTGCAAAGCCCAAATTTGGGAGTGAGAAACATAGCTCATAATCACGCCTAGCATGAGCAAACCAAAACCAGTATATACGATCGGAATTCCCGGATCGGCTTTAATTTGCAAACCAGTACTACCGATTACTTCCAAAATTTTTAGCTGAACGCCATTAATTTCGGTAGACATTCCTTCTCGAACGGTGGTTGCTAGTTGGCCTTTAGTATCGTAAACTAGCAAAGTTCCTTGTAAATCTCTTGCCAAAAGAGAAACACCTTCACTCAGATCTGGTTTAGTGGGAATCCAAGTTCCCCAGATTTTAGCTTGACCTGGCTTACTTAATTCTGCCATTGGCATTTGGAAAATCGGGCTATTATTTAACTGAAACTTAATTCCGGCGAGCGCCCAATCGGTTTGATAGTAAGTTACACCTTTATATCGCAGCGGTTTATTGACGTAAATCGTTTCTCGATCTACTTCTTTTCCTGCTTTATCTACCACAGATAAGTCAGAATAAAATTGGTCGATCGAACCTTCTGGCGTGTAATCAATCCAAAAACGATTAACTTTTACCGCCCAATCTTTAGTAGATTTTAGGTTAGCTAAAGGGCCAAAATCGATGAAGTTTCCGATCTGAAAAGTTTGACCGCTAGGAACCATTTCTTGAGCGATAAAACCTCCCAGCGCCCCCCAAATCGAACCTACCAAAACGATTAACATACTGGCATGAACGATAATCGGGCCAATTCTTCCCGCTATTCCTTTACGAGCATATAAAGTGTTATTTTCTTGAAAAATGCGATATCCCCGTTTTTGCAAAGCTGGTAACAAAGAATTGAGTGAAATTTTTTCTATTTCTGCACTTAAAGCTAATTTTTCAAATTGGCGGGGTTGGTCGTAAAATTTCCAGTTGCGGGCAGCTTTCAACGCCGGGAATTGGCGGGTAAAGGTACAAGCGGTTAAGCTACTACCAAATAAGATTAGCAGCGACAAAAACCACCAAGTACGATAAACATGGTCTAAGCCTAAAATCAGCAGAACTTTCCAGGTGAGGAAACCAAATAAAGCGGGATCTTCTGGATAGTTTGCTTGATAAAACTGAACCGATTGACCCTGTTCGATCACCGTTCCTGTAATGCTGAAGATAGCAATTGCTAATAGCAATAAAATTGCTAAACGCAAATCAGCTAGTAGCGGCAATAATTCGCGACGGAATAACTTTTGAGGTGTCAAAAGCCAGTTCGGTAAATTTGATGAATTAGTATCTTTTCCAGTCATTCGATTAAAAACTACCCACGGGAATTCTAGACAGCAGGGAAAATACGCCAAATCCTACTAATAACGCACCGCTAACGGGGTTGATCCAACCAGACCAGCGACGCAATTCCAACAATTTTTTAATAGAAGCGGTAAACGTACCAGCCAAAATTAAAGGTGCGACGTATCCAGCTGCGTAGGATAGCAGCAAAGCGCCACCTAATACCAAATCTTTCGTGTTGGCTACCCAAGCTAACAAGGTGGCGAGAACGGGTGTGCTGCAAGGGGAAGCGACTAAACCGAAAGTCAAGCCAAGCAAATAGGAACGCACTCCGGCTGGTAAATCTTTAGAAATCCATTCAGTACCGCCAAACGAGGGAAATTGCAGAGGTAGGGCTTCTAATAAGTTTAACCCCATGATAATGGCGATGATGCTGACGACGATCGGCAAACCAAAGCCAATTTGACCGTAAACTTGTCCCACTAAACCAGCCACAATTCCCAATCCAGCCAGGGTAGTTGCCAATCCCAAGGCAAACCAAGTAGACTGGGCAGCAGCTTGCAGGCGGCTTTTCGCTTCGTATCCGCCGATATAGCCGATCGTAATCGGCAACATGGAAAGCATACAAGGTGTCAAGCTGGTAAGCAAGCCAGCTGCAAAGATAACAGCGACACTCAGCCAACTAAGTTGAGTTAACTGACTCCTCACCAAGGAATCAGCAAATTGCGCGATATGGTAAAGATAGGTTTGAAGTGTTTCGATCATTCGTTGGCTAGCTAGTGAAATGCTTGTCCTGCTTGCATTTTAGCTTATTTAGGAGAGAAGTCAGGAGTCAGAATTCAGAATTCAGAATAGAATAAGTTCGGCTGGTGAATGAGTCAAAAAATCAGATTTTCTGTCATACTGACGATAACGCTAACTCTACATCTGTGTTTATCTGTGTTTATCTGTGGATATCTGTGGTAAAAAAAATCCACATTACACCAATTTAATAGCTTCAGTAGATTTAGCCACCTCCCCAACATATGAAGAGGTGGATTATTTCCTAAACCAAAGCAGCCGCTTTTAACTGAAAAATCTTTTCAATGGCATCTTCCACAACTTTATCGGGGGTAGAAGCACCAGAAGTGATTCCCACCACGATTTCTCCATCGGGTAACCAATTTTCTTCTACTACCAAATCTCCGTGTAATATCTTATGTTCGATGCGATTATTGGAGTGAATCCTGTCAGCGCTATCGATATGATAAGAAGGAATTTGTCGTTCGATCGCAATTTGTTGTAATTGAGTAGCATTAGACGAATTATATCCGCCGGTAACTACGATCAAATCCGACTTCTCTTCTACCAAATTCAACATCGCATCTTGACGTTCTTGGGTAGCATCGCAGATGGTATTAAAACTTTGGAAATGGTCGTTTAACCGATCGGGGCCATACTTTTTCATCATCGTATGCTCGAACAGTTT
Source organism: uncultured bacterium (assembly GCA_964546365.1). Lineage (GTDB taxonomy): Bacteria > Cyanobacteriota > Cyanobacteriia > Cyanobacteriales > Aerosakkonemataceae > DATNQN01. The sequence goes on from CAZJJR010000087.1 coordinate 14,636, forward strand.
ACCGATTTGTTCGGTTTCGCTTTTGAGCATGGTAGTTTGGTTAGCAATACCAATATGCTCTAAATCGCGATCGGGGTCAAATCCAGGCGAACAAGCACGGCTGAATTTGGCCATAAATTCATTTCTATCGCCACCATTGAGAATATAATTGGCAACGTATTCTGCCTCTGCCATATTCAGCACGATCAGATATTTGCCAGCAAAAGAACTAGTTGCGATCGTTTCTTCGTGCTTATATTTACCGTGAATGATGGAAGCGTAACTTTTTTTCTTGTGCTTCTCTACCGTGTTCCAAACTTTCGACACCCAAGGACAGGTGGTATCGACAATTTTGCAACCCATATCGTTGAGTAGTTGCATTTCCTGAACGCTAGCACCGAAAGCGGGTAAAATTACCACATCTCCGGTACTGACGCAGGAAAAGTCTTTATTACCTTGGTTAACGGGCATGAATTATACCTGCATTTCTCGCAGGCGATCGTTTACGGAGGGGTTGTGTATAATTTCGTTAGTTACCCAAATGCGATCGTTTGGGAAATGCTGGCGGGTTTCGTAAGCCATCGCTACGGCGCGTTCTACACCCCAGCAAAAGCCAAACGCTTCTGCCAAACGGATAGTTACATCACCTCTTTTGAGAGTATAATTATTTTCCCGGATTTGTTGAATCAGATTGCTTTGATACTCTGACTGGAGAACACCAGCAACTTCCTCTTGGTGACCAAATCCTTTACGATGGTAATTCTCTGATTGTTGCAGCGAGCGTTTGAAGGCTTTTGTATCCATTGGTGTCCCTATTAACCAATAATTAATCACCTCTTCAAACTATAACCGCAATCGGGGTGCAGTCAATCGATTTTAGATTTTAGATTTTAGATTTTAGATTTATGAGATTTTCGATCGCAAAGGGTAAAGTAAAAATTTAAAATTCATTATCAAATAATTATGGATTATTCTATTAATAGATAATATCATGTCCGACAAAATTACCCCTAATAAAACTTGTTTGTAGTGAGGAATTTAGTCCTTAGACCGAAGACTTTAGTCCTCACTACAAACAATGGCTATACAACTGAAAATGATATAAAGATTTTTTTTGACCAAAGATGTCCACAGATGTAGGCGATAGTCTTCCCGTAGGGTACACGGATGATTTGCTCAAGTTTATATGGGATGCAAGGCGATGATAAAAACTACTACCAACCTTCACGATTTAACTATTAACCTCTGTTAATTATTTAGTTTCTTCATCTAAAACCTTAATAACTTTATTGTAACTATCTTGAGCTTGTTGCAGTGAATTACCGATACTGGTTAATCCCAATTTACCAAATTCAGAAAGACATCCCATTAGATGAAAAACCGTTCCCGTTTCGGTACTAGTATCGAAATGCAGTCGATGCCAAGTAATAATATCCATTAAATCATTTGGAAGAAGACCGCGATAGCGTTCTTTTTGTAAATTATCGGTAGCAATATAATATTTAGGGCATCCTTGCTTGCTGTAAAATAATCCAGTAGACATATCATAACGACCGTTAGTTAAAAATTTCAAGGTCATAAATGGATGGGTAGTACCACCTTTACGCAAGTTAATTTCAATGGCTTGGATATCCCACTTTTTCTGACCGGATTCATCGGGTAGACGAACGGCAATAAAGTCAACGCCAAAACGTTCTAATGCTCCTTTTTTAGCTAAATTTTGACCGATTCGCCACCCAAATTCTTGCAATTGAAGGCGGTAACTTTCATCTGCCGGAAAATAGCAACCCAAGAAAATTTGGCCGCCCGAACCGCCTAAAATCTGATCGTGAGTAGAAAGTATTTCTACTTCTCCATTCGGTGTAATTCTTCCTTGCACGCTGGGACTGCGCTTTTCTTCTCCTTCAATAAAAGCTTCTACAATTGCACCCAATTCAGGAATGCGACTGGAAAAATTTGCCCATGTTTCGTTTTTGGCTTGAAAATTTAATTGTGGAAATTGATTAGTAATTGCCGCCACTCTTTCCCGATGAGATGAACTGCTAGGAGCAAATTTTTGAATTGGTGTTAAATCTAACAGGGCGTTCCCTTCGCCGGAAAATCCTTCATTTAGCTTGACTACCATTTGCTGTAAAGAAGGTTGGCGTTCCCAAAGTTCTGCCGATGCTTCTGCTAAATCTTCTGCATTTTTAACTAATGGGCTACCATCGGGATGGGGAATCCCACACTCGGCAAAGATTTGCCGACTGCCACTTTTGCTACCCCAATAAAGCAAATCCGGGTCTGCTGCTAGTAAAGGAACTTCTAACTCGATTGATAGTTGTCTTTCCAGGTGGGTTGAGTTATAACAAATCATAAAAGATTTGTCCGGTCGTAATGCCTGCCGAATCCTCTCCATTAAGCGAGGGCGTTCTAAAATCTTTTCAGTTAGAGACTTGGCAGAGGAATCATAAGTAGAAAATAGTTGCAAGCGATCGCGCGCGTGGGAAAATGGTATTCCCGGCAATAATTGTAAGTAATAATCAATTACGATCGGGGCTAGAGGCTGCGAAGTAACATAGACTACTCGCGTGCGAGGATTTTGCAACCTAATTAACGAAAATAACAGCCTTTCTTCGTAGTTGAGGAATCCTTCTATTTTCAGTAATTCCCGCTGATCCAATGTAACGGAGGGAACCACCAATATATCGTAATTGGCGCGATCGAATTCTTCAATGCTTTGCCAGCGTTCCCGCAATTGTCCTTGCAGAAATTGAAATTTCTCTACTTGTTCCGATGAAGAGAAATTTAACTTTTTCATTCCCCCAACCCCGCCCTTAAGTCATACACAGCAATTTTACTGATTTTGCAATAACCGGAACGCGATGGATAGGTAAAAAGTTAAAAAAATTATTGCTCGGATTGATAACTAATTAGGCCAATTAAAAAGTACAATACGGATCTGGCCAAAACTTATTACTTAGGTTTTCTCTGTATTAGGTAAAACTTCTCTTTTTACAGGATAAGTGATTATACTGATATTGCCATCCGACTCCATAAATGCCAACTTAACCTCACTCAACTTATGCACCCCCTTTTGCCTCAAAATACTCATTAACTCATCTTGAGTAATTAATTGCTGTTCCATATTGGCACGCAATATCCGGCCATTTTTTACCAAAGGCATGGGAGGCGGACTGAGGAACTTTTGAAAGCGAGGAAACTTATAGCCCAGCCAGTTTAAGCTATAACTCCATAAAATAATGGTAGTTACCAAAATAGCACCATCTGCGATCGCAGTATAATTACTTGCCATCGCATTTTGGGCAGCCTCCGCAAACAACACCACCACCAACAAATCGGAAATCCCTACCGTGCCAATTTGACGATTAGGCAAAAAGCGCAGAATCGCAAACAACATTAAATAAACCAACGACCCCCGCACGAACAATTCCGCTACAGATGTACTCGGAACAAATACCCGATACCAATCCACCTTAAACAACAATTCCATCATAAATAGTGAGTTTGAACGGCATCCAAATCAATCCAAAAGAAATATTATCTGTGGGAATCAAGGATGAAATTTTTACCGCAGATTAAGACAGATTAACGCAGATTAACGCAGATGAGAAAATGATTTTTTTTTGGCAATCGATGCAATCAGACATGATATCAGCGATCGTAAATCTTTCTTTTCCCTTTCGACCTTTGCCTTTTGCCCTTTTACTTAGGAACTCCAGCAGTTAAAATCTCGTGACCTGTTTCTGTCACTAACACGTTATCCTCAATCCGAATGCCAATACCGCGCCATCTCTCGTCCACTTCCGGTTGTCCTTCCGCAGGTTTAATATTTGGCCCGATATAAATTCCCGGTTCCACAGTCAAAATTTGTCCCGGTTGCAAAACTTGCCAAGCTTCTTCCCCATGTTTATATAACCCCGCATCGTGAACGTCTAATCCCAACCAATGTCCGGTACGGTGCATATAAAAAGGCTTGTATTTCTCCTCTTTAATCAACTCATCGATATTGCCTTGTAGCAATCCCAAATCAACCAATCCCTCAGTCAAAACTCGCACTGCCGTATCGTGAAATAAATTCCAAGGATTACCGGGTTGCACTTGCTCGATTGCCTTTAATTGCGCTTCCAAAACAATATCGTAAATAGCCTTTTGTTCCGGTGTAAACTTGCCACCTACGGGAAAAGTGCGTGTAATATCACCGTTGTAGTACTCATAGCAACAACCAGCATCAATTAACAGCAATTCATTATCCTGCATCTGCCGATTATTCTCCACATAATGCAGCACGCAAGCATTAGCGCCAGACGCCACAATCGATGGATAAGCTGGCCCCAGACCGCCTCGCAAGCGAAAGATATGCTCTATCTCAGCTTGCACTTCATATTCGTAACGTCCCGGTTTTGCAAATTCCCTTGCGTGGTTTTGCGCTTCTACGGAAATCGCAATTGCTTTTCGCATTAACTCTAATTCGGACGGACTTTTTAACAATCGCATCCCGTGCAATACGAAATTCGTATCTTCAATGGCAATCGGCCCAGTGCCGCGTTTAGAATAAGTGGCTATCAATCGTTGCCAATGTTTGAGAATAATTTGATTGAACTTTTCATCTCTTCCCAAATGGTAATAAATCTTATCTGCTTTCTCTAAATATTGGGGCAGCTTTTCATCTAATTCATTAATGGGATAAGCTTCATCTGCCCCATATAATTCTTTGGCTGCTTCTACACCCACCCGGTATCCCGACCAAGTTTCCTTTTCCGGGTCTTTTGGCTGTACGAATAACACGAACCTATGTTCGGAATGATGGGGTGCTAAAACTGCTACCGCTTCCGGTTCGTTAAATCCCGTCAAATAATAAAAATCGCTATCTTGTCGGAAATTGTATTCGACATCGTTGTGCATTACGGCGGTTGGCGCACTGCGAAAAATAGCCGTGCCATCGCCAATTTTAGCCATCAATTGTTCGCGACGTTGGTGGTATTCTGCTTGCATAGTTAATTAATCGGTCATTTGTCATTTGTGATTTGTCATTGGTTATTTTGACTAATAACTCAGCATTAACTAGTAATTAATTACCAATGACTATCACTAAAACTTGTAACTCAAAACTTTGATATTAGTTCCGTTGGCAGGTAAATCACCAGTACTAATCATTACGGTGTCGCTACTAATATTGCGAACTACGATTCCATCCATTAATTTTAGGAACTCGTCAAGAGCTACAATATCGCAGGTCTGGCCATCAGCAGCTTGGGTACGGTAGTGGGTGGGTATTGCTAGCTTGGGATTGAGAGTTTGAATTGCCTGTTTAGCTTCTTCTGGGCCATAAGCTTTTGGCCCACCGCCGACTGGTATCAGCAGCAAGTCGGGACGCCCCATGAGGATTTTCTGTTCGAGTTCGATCGGCCCCGCAGTTCCTCCAAGATGTAAAATATTTATGCCAGCTTGCGTCCACCGCCAAGCGGTATTCACCCCAAAGCGACGCCCCCCCAATCGGTCATGGCTGGTACTGATACCTTCGTACCGAGCGCCGTTCCAATCGTAAACACCTGGTTGGTAGAATATTTTCGGATTCCCTGGCAGACCTTCCACGGCTCCTTCGTCAAGCAATTGGCTGCTAACCAAAACTACATCCGATGAAACTTTTGGAGAACGATACCCAGCCGTGCAGCCAAGTGTCCGAAAAGGATTGACTAAAATTCTTTGGTTATTACTAGTAAACAAAAAGCAAGTATGTCCCAGCCACTGTACCGATAGGGAACCACTTGTTTGTGCCTGAGCTTTTTCCCATCCTGAAACCCAGGTAGTTCCTATAGTTGAAAGCAGAGTCACTCCTGCGTATTTCATTAACTGTCGCCGTTTCATGTTCCCTATTGATATTGGTGAGTGGTTGACAGAATCGTGGAGAGCTTGAGGGATGTAAAAAATAAATTAATTTTCATCCTTCAGACTTCATCCTTCAGACTTCATCCTTCAGACTTCATCCTTCAGACTTCATCCTTCA
>CAZJJR010000088.1:0-12199 GCA_964546365.1 uncultured bacterium
TGGAGTTAACCTGAGCGGAATTAACTTGGCAAACGTCGATCTGAGGGGTGCTAATCTAAACGGAGCTAATTTGAGCAATGCTAATTTGAGCGGTGCTAACCTCAACGGGGCGAACCTGAGCGATGCTAACCTGAACGGAGCTAATCTTAATGGTGCCAATTTAGCCGTTGCCAATCTAGTGAATGCTAACTTTAATGAAGCTACTTTGGTTGGTGCTAAATTAAATGCCGCTAATTTAAGAGGTGCTGAGTTGATTAGCGCCGATTTAAGAGAAGCCGATCTATTTAGAGCTAACCTCAACGAAGCTAACCTCAGAGGTGCGAACCTGTTTAAGGCTAATTTGAACGCGGCTAATCTATTTGGCGCTAGTCTGTATGGCGTGAGAGGTGCCAATTTGACAAATACGGGTGGGCTTCCCCGTTAATTCAAGGATGAAGGCTGAAGGATGAAGGATAAAAATTAAATTGTTCACCTACTCACTCTATCCCCCTTCCTCCCTATGTTTAGAAATGTACTATAGCGATCCTAAATGAATTGCGAACAACTAAACCCCTCCCAACCCTCCCCTTGGTAACGAGGGGGCTAGGGTGGGGTTGATTATTTAAATAGGATCGCTATAGATCCCTTGCAAATTTTTCCATAGTGTGCGCGATCGCTAAAACAAATAGCGATCGCGAAAATATCCAAAGAATATTTGAGCTAATGATAGTGGTAGGCCGAAATTGGGCAAACTAGATCCCAACAGCATTAGTTTAAATAAAAAAATGAAATTAAGCATTTTAATTGGTCTAGCACTGCCAATCGTATTAAGTTTTGCAAATACCGTCAAAGCTGAAAATCCCGCTCACGTTAAACGTTTGTTAGAAACTAAACAATGCCAAGGTTGCGATCTCAGTCAAGCCGATTTATTAGGGGCTGACCTCAGTAAGGCTGACTTAAGAGGCGCTAACTTAAGCGGTGCTAAATTGGGAGGAGCTAACTTATTTAATGCTAATTTGTCTAATACTAAACTAAATAATGCTAACTTGATTAACGCTAATTTATTCGAGGCAAACGTTGTCAGTGCTGACTTAACTAATGCCGATTTAAGTAAAGCCAATTTGAGTTCTATTAATTTAAGCGGTGCTAATTTAAAAGGTGCAAATTTAAGCAATGCTAATCTGGGTGTTGCTAATCTGATCGATGCTAACTTGAGCCATGCTAATCTTAGCGGGGCCAATTTAATTGATGCAAATCTAAATGGTGCTAGTTTACATCAAGCTAACCTAATCGGTACTAATTTGAACGAAACTACTGCTGGTGAAACTAACTTGGCAGGCAGTATGGAAATTAATAGATTTGAAAGAATTGGAGGAAGAAGATTAAGAAGATATAGTGCGCGATAACTATGCAATTTATATGAGATTGGGTGCATCTCGTCCGATTTTAGAGTTGAGAAGCTATTGATTGCTCTGTTAGCCTGAGTAGTTAAGAGATAGAAAGCTGAAGACTAAAGGCTGAAGGAAAAAAGAGTTTTAACTAATTTTATTATTCGTTAACCTCCAGTTTGACCGAAAAAAAGGGTTTCAAGCCTCCCCTTTCAAGGGGAATCATCAAACAAATTTTCGTTTATTTCAAGCTCCGCGCTTTCAAGACGGAGCCAATCTAAAATCTAAAATCGAATGACAGATTTTAAGCGAGCCAAAAAAACGATCGCGATCGCTTTTGAAATGCGATTACTCCAGTAGTTCGATCGGGTATCTCAGAACTGATGGAAGTGGCGTGTCTAAAAAAGAATGCAGAGATGTTTTGCGAAACGTCTCTACATTCTTTTTTATTCGAGATATTGTGAAGTTAGTTGATATTTTTCAATTGCTTGCTAGGGCTGCTGCGTTGACTTTTGCTAAAGCTTGTCGCAGTGCATCGGTACGATCGTTAAGCATATGATCGTAAGGAACGAAGTTAAACAAGCCCAAACGTTCTAGGCGGCGCTTAACTTTCTCGGCTTTGCATACAATAAATATCTGGCGTCCTTTTTCAGACGCTTCTTGGATGGCATTTTCGATCGCCAACGATGCAGTAACTCCCAAAATAGGTACGTCACTCAAATCCACAACTAGGACATCGCAATCTTTAATCGCGTTGTGTTCGCGGGCGATTGCTTTGGATACGCCGAAAATCATCGGCCCACTTAAATAAAACAGTAATACTCGACCATTAGCTTCATCGAGTAGCGCTTTTTCTTCTGGATTGAGAGGAATTGCGTCATCGGTATCGCTAATTGCTTTTACTTCTTGAGATTGCAATTCGCTCAAACGTTCGATCGTCAGAATATTAGCAATAAATACCCCAACACCTACTGCTACGATCAAATCAACAAATACTGTCAGCAGCAGTACACCATACATGATCGTCGTGCCTTTCCAAGACACCTGATGGGCTCGTTTCAGGAAACTCCAATCTAAAATATCAATCCCCACCTTCAGCGCAATACCTGCCAGTACTGCCATCGGGATATTGCTAGTCAATCCTGCTGCCCACAAGACCACTATTAGCAAGATTACCGCACGAGTCAGACCGGATAAAGCGGTTTTTGCACCTGTTTGGATATTAACTACCGTTCCCATCGTAGCTCCCGCACCGGGTAAGCCACCGCACAGACCGGACACCACATTGGCGATTCCTTGACCGATTAATTCTTTATTAGAATTATGTTCGGTGCGAGTCAAGCTATCAGCAATTACTGCCGTTAGTAGAGTATCGATACATCCCAGCATTCCCAGCATTACACCATCAACCAACATAGTGGTAACTTGGGATGGGGTGAAAGTTGGTACTTGCAGAGTGGGCAATCCCATCGGAATTTGTCCGATTCTTTCGATATCAGCATTTGGGAATACGACTACCGATACGATCGTACCCACAATTAAGGCTACTAACTGAGGCGGTGCATAGCGCTTAAGTTGGCGGGGCATCGAGAAAATGATCAGCACCGTCAACACTGCCAATATGGTGGCAGGAATATTGATATTGGCGATCAGGTTGGGCAAGTTCGTTAGGGTTCCCAAAACGCCGCCTTTTGGTGCTTTCTGTCCCAAAAACGGCCCGATTTGAAGGACGATCAGAATCACGCCAATTCCGGACATGAAGCCGGAAATCACGCTGTAGGGCATTAAGGTGATGTATTTCCCCAAACGGAAAGCACCAAAAATGATTTGGAATATTCCCGCTAGCATCACCACGGTGAATGCCATTGCCAGTCCGTTTTCTGGGTTATTTGCCGTCATCGAACTGACGATCGCCGTCATCACCACGGTCATTGGCCCAGTGGGTTCGGAAATGAGGGTGGGCGTACCCCCGAACAGGGCTGCAAAAAAGCCAACACAAGCTGCCCCGTAAAGTCCCGCTACTGGCCCAGCACCAGAAGCAACCCCGAAGGCGAGGGCGAGGGGTAATGAAACAATGGCAGCCGTGACACCCCCAAAAATATCACCCTGCAAATTTCTAAAGTGGATTTGATTTGTGATTTGCATAGAGCGTAAAGAGATAGGCAGATCGAGAAGCTCGGCATTGATTAGAATTAATATTAATACGATTAATACAACAGATTACTTTTTCAATTAAAATTTACCCAAGGAAATTCTTATGGATAAAGTAGTCTATTCTTTATAGATCCCCGTCGATCCCCATAGGCTATTTCATTAAAATACTGCTATATTTGATATCCTACAAGGGATGCAGCCGATAGAGGATGCGGAAAATTTCGGTTGCTCACTGTCAATGAATTGCAAATAAATCGCCGAGTTCCTGGTTTTTATAAATTAATCATCAGTCAACTTGATAGATATCTCTTACCCCACCCGAAAAGTAATTTTTTGTAAACTCTCTTTGACATAATGACAGGATGCTCTATTTTTACTTACAAAATTTATTCTCATGTTAAGAGATTTGCGATCGAATAGAATACTTTAATCAATAACAATAGTTTCAAGACTGCAATTAAATAAAAATTTTTACCTTAGCTACGCTTACTAAATTTATCTACAGAGTCAATAATTCGATCGAAAGTCGATCGACTTTAAGGGAAATCAGCCAACTCAGCCTTAAGAAAGATACGAACTGTGCCAAAAGAAGGATAATTGTAGCGATCCCTCCACAGAAAGATTAGGAAAATTTGAGTGCCTTGCTACATTTCAGGTGAAGTAACTAAGTAAGGTATAAAACACATGGAAAATATGCAAGATAACGTTCGCGAAATGCAAAATAAAGTTTCTGAAGGCGCACAAACCGCTAAGGAAAAGCTATCTGAGGATATTAAATACTCTGGCGATAAAGTTTCCGAAGCGATCCTCAATGCTAAAGAAAAGATGCCTAACGTAACTCCCCAACCTTCGGAAATGAAATCTCAGTCTTCTGCACATGACTTGAAATCTCGTTTGGAATGGGGTGAACCTGCTTTTACGATTTTGGACGTGCGCGATCGCGAAATCTTCAACGACGGACATATCATGGGAGCAATGCCCATGCCGATAGATGAATTGGTAAGTCGGGCGCAATCTTCGATCGATGTCAATCGCGATATCTACGTTTACGCTGACAGCGACGAACAAACCTCCCAAGCAGCCGATATGTTGCGGGGTGCAGGTTTTAGTTCCGTTGCAGAACTCAAAGGCGGTTTGGCTGCATGGAAGGCAGTCGGTGGCCCAACGGAAGGTGCGATCGAATCAAAAACTCCAGCTGGCGCTGATGACTACAACATAGTCGATCGGCTAAAAAATCATACCGCTACTCAGAAATAGTCAAATTAATTCAAAATTCCTGTATTTCATTCATTTTGAACTTTGAATTTTGAACGAAATCTTAGCTATTGTTGGGGCAACCGACAGGATTTGCCCCTCACGATTTTTCCTCTAAAGTTTCGATTCCTTCCCAATCCTTAGATATCCCATATTTTTGCCATTGTTGGCAGCGATCGAGATAAAGCTTAACCGCTTTATCTTGTTCGTTTCTGTGCAGTAAATCTTGAAAAATTACTTGCGCTTGCACCCATTTTTGTTGGTGATAAAGATAAACTGCTTCCTCAAATTCAGCGCGAGTTTCTGTCTTTAGTTGCAACATCGGTTCCGGATCGGCATCGTAAACTTCAAAAACTGCCACTGGCGCTTTTTTCCCTTTCACCCTCACTCTTCCTAAAAACCGAATATGGTATTTTTCTGGTTGGGTAAGACAAAACAAAGTTTTTTCGCTAATCGCAATACCAACACCGTATAAACTAGTTAAACCCTCCATGCGAGACGCTAAATTAACGGCATCGGAAATCACGGTACTTTCCATTCGCTGTTCTTCTCCGATCGTACCTAGCATCAAAATGCCAGTGTGCAATCCCACACCGATCGCAATTGGTGGGTAACCGCTATTGTGACGATGCTGATTATACAAAGATACCTGCTTTTGCATATTAATCGCTGCCTGCAAAGCATCTTCCGCCGTTTCGGGAAACAGCGCCATTACCGCATCCCCTATATACTTATCGATAAAACCATGATGATTGCGAATCACCGGGCCAACTCTCTTCAAATATGAGTTAATAAAATTAAAATTATCTTTCGGTGTCATGGTTTCCGAGAGAGTAGTAAACGAACGAATATCGGAAAACAGAATCGTCATCTCTTTCTGTACTTGATCGCCCAGTTTTACGTCCAAAATAGTTTCTTTTTCTAGAAAACGAAGAAATTCATGAGGAACGAATCGGGCATAGGCAGTATTAATTTTGGCTAAATGAATATGTGTTTTGATTCGCGCTAGTAACTCATTTTTTGAGATTGGTTTAACCAAATAATCATTTGCACCGTAACCGAACCATTCCATCGTTTCTGACATTTGATTGTTCGCAGTTAAAAAAACTACTGGTAATTGACTTGCCGGAAACCGTTCGCGAATTTTTTCACATACTTCATAACCAGTCATTTTGGGCATCATTACGTCTAATAAAATCAAATCAGGCAAGAAACCGTTTTCAATGGCTGTTAAAGCATCTAAACCATTGGACGCTTGTGAAATGGCATAGTTTTGTAATGACAAGTGATTAACTAAAACTTGGAGGTTAACAGGTTCGTCATCCACGATTAAAATTTTGAAATCTCCGTTACCAGTAGCGATTAATTGCCCATCGATAATTTCTTCATCAGCAATATCCGATATTTCTGGTAAATCCCTTAAAGATAAGGAAGCCTCAGGTGTTTCTTCGATCGGAGTTTGGGATATCGGTAAATTAAAAGTAAACCTAGAACCATTACCAACGGTTGATTCTACCCGAATTTCTCCCCCATGCAACTGCACTAGCTTTTTCGTAACTGCCAATCCCAAACCCGTACCGCCGTACTGTCTCGCTGTCGAACCATCTGCTTGTTCAAACGATTCAAAAATGCGTTCTAATTTATCGGCTGGAATTCCAATTCCCGTGTCTGCGATCGTAATTTCTAAATTTTCGTTTACTACTTCTGCTAATACGGTAACTTCACCCGCATCAGTAAATTTAATCGCGTTACCGATTAAGTTATACATGATTTGCTGTACCCGGTTTTCATCAGCGTCTACGGCTGGAATATCAACCGGAATTTGATTGATTAATTGCAAATTTTTCTGCCCGATTAATGGCTGGCAAAGGGTTAAAATTACATCGGCGAGCGTTCGCATATCAACGGGTCTAATTTGCAGTTCGATATTTTTATTTTTGAGTTTGGCAAAATCTAAAATATCGTTAACTAAATTTGTCAGACGTTTGCCACTGGATACGATCGTGGCCAGATTTTTTACTTGCTGCTTGGTTAGCTTACCCGTCGCACCATCAATCATCGACTCGGCAATACCAATAATGCCATTTAATGGCGTCCTTAGTTCGTGAGAAGTGTTAGCCAGAAATTCATCTTTTAGTTTGTCAACGCGCTCCAAAGTTTCGTTTTTATCTTCTAATTCTCTAAAATAGAGACGCATTTTTTTTCGCGTTTCCATGAATCGACGTTCTAGGATAATCCCTAATATTAAAATAAAAATGAGCGTGCCAATCGAATACATTTCAACCGGGAGATTCACCGATATAACATCTAAATTTTTTAGAATATCAAATAAAGCAAATAATCCTAAAACAATAAAAGCAGCAGTCATGAGTTTTGCCTCAAAATTTCCCTTGATGGCAAATTTAGTAGCCTTGGCAAATAAAATTAAAATTATTAAAATCATTCCCACATAGGCTAACTTGACAGTACGGGGAACCGTATGGATATTAATAATATTAAATGGTAAACTTGTCAGTGCAAAGATTAAGTAAACTTGCCACAACCGCCGAACGATAGAGCTACCACCATTGTCAAAGACTCGCTCGAAGAATAAACAAACTCCGATCGGTAGGGAATGAAAACAAACAAGTTGAACGACAAAACTAATGAAGGGATTGTAAGGTAACAGAAAATTATAAGTGATAAAGTTCCCAGATAGGGATAAAATGGCATTGCCAAGAGTGAGCAAGCCAAAAGCAAAATATTCTTTGATTTTTTGATTGAACGTGTAGATAGTAAGGCAAGATAATCCAATAATTAAAAAGAAAAATCCCAAAACAAATTCAATAATATTTTGTCTAATTAGTCTATTAACTAGTGTTGATAAAGAACCAACGGTTACGTTGGTTTGCCTACCAACTGCAACATAAGGTATTTCTGCTACATAACTCCTAAAAAGCAGGGTTTTTCCGGCAAAATCAGGTTCAATAGGTACGATCGGCCAAATATCATTAGTAGCTTTAATATTACCTACTTGGTTGATTTCTCCTAACTTGCGAATTAGTTGATTATTTAAATAAATTTCCAATACTGATGCTACGCCTCGAATATCTATGCCAGGATGTTTCCACTCTCCGGCTGGTAAATCGACGCGAAACCAAATGAATTTTTCTCCCGTTGGTTTGGTTAGTTTGGCAGGAACTTTTAAGGGCTTCCATTCAGATGATGCCGCATTTTGATTATCCAAAATTGGCACGCCTGCATCATCGATCGGCAAATCACCCCATCGATATTGCCAGCCTTGCGTAATTTCTACTGGCGGCAATTCTGCGACGGTGCGATATTCAACCCTACTCAAGGTGCTGTTAAAAGGAAGCCCAGTTAGCAAAGCTAGCAAGAAAGCTCCTAAAAACAAAGCTATATCGATGCGGTTGAACCGAAATGCTAGCTTCATGAATTTTTCGTGCCTGTATAGGTAAGTAATTCGATTTTAGATTTTAGATTTTAGATTGATGCTTTAGTTGACAAGCAGGCACAAGCATAAATATCTGCAAATGTAAATATTTGCTCAAAAAATATTTGCAAATTGTAAAATAAGTTGTTAAATTGCGGGTAATGTGATACAAGATGTTACGCTATGAGTCGGTTTCTCAACTTATTTCCTGCCCCGCCCCCTCTGAAAGCTCAGTCTTTGGTTTACGATTTGAAAGCGCGACTTGACTGGGGAGAACCTGGGTTGACGATTATTGACGTGCGCGATCGCGATGAATTCCACCAAAGTCACATCCTGGGTGCTGTCCCCATGCCGATGAACGAATTAGTCGATCGCGCTTTGAACTGTCTCGAACTTACTCGCGACATCTACGTTTACGGCGATACCGACGAAGAAGCCGCCCAAGCAGCAACTAAATTGCGATCGGCTGGCTATCTCAACGTTTCTCAAATCAGAGGCGGACTTCCTGCCTGGAAAGCTGTTGGTTTTCCTGTCGAAGCTATTCCGGTAGTTTGTTAATAGGAGTCAGAATTCAGAGAATTCAGGATTTAGAATGTTTTTTGTTGGCTTCAATATAGGGCTGTTCAGTTAAATGAATGATAAGCTAGAAACCCGGTTTCTTGAAGAAACCGGGTTTCTCATCCCCTAAGAAAGATAATTTTTTAGATGGCGATCGACTTTTGCAAAATGTCTAATTAATTCTGAACTTTAGCCTTTAGACTTTATCCTTTAGACTTTAATATCCTCCCAATTGCCCTTTACGCTTGGCTTCTCGTTCTGCAAAACGAAACAGAAACAAACCCAAACTAAAATAAACAGCACCGTTGAGCAATGCCAACAAAAATCCCGCTAAACTTAACGATTCTCCCCGTGCCATCACTGCTCTGAGCAATCCCGCTCCCCCTGTCATCGGTAACAACCATTGTAAAAAACTAGCAGATTTTGCCCAGTTTTCGACTGGTATTAGCAGCAGAAAAAATAGCACGAATTGAAATATACCTAACACTTGCTGCACCCGTTTGATCAACAATGCTAAAGAACCCATTGCTAATGCTAATCCGTAAGCACCAAGCAGCACGGTAAACAGAGGTAATAGTAGGGTTGGGGGAAAAGAAAGCTGACTACCCGTGAGTGCTATAATGATCGAAAGAATAGAGAGATTGATGATTATTTGAATTGTTAAATTAGCAACTGCTCTGGTCAAAAAAATCCGCGCTGCGCCAAAGGGAGAGAGAAAAAGTTGTTCTAACGTACCCGTTTGCGCTTCTTGTTGCAGTCCTCCAGCGATATCGCCCAAAATAAACAAACAAAAAGACCAAAGTACGTAGCCGATAATAATTGAGTCTAAGCGATCGCCCATCTGCACGCCAGGGCCAGCAATAAAGCGAGTACTTTCAAACAATCCATAAAATATAATTGTTAAACCGATTACGAAACTGAAAGTTTCTACAAAATAGCGGCGCAATATAATCCATTCGCGTTTCAGTTCTGCCAGAAATAATTTAACCATCTTTTCCTTCTCGTACTAATTTCAAGAAAACATCGCTTAAGTTAGCTCGGTCTTTTTCCACTTTTAACAAAGGTAATGGTTTGAGAATTTCTAATATTTGGTAAAGGATATCTTCGCGAGGTACGCGGATACTTTGTTCGGTTTGAATTACGGCGTCTAAGCTTTCGAGACGATTTCTGCGTTCCGGATCGATCGCAGTTTCCAATTCGATCGAGTAAGCGTTACCGGAAAATTGCCGAATTAGCTCCTCTGTTGGCTCTTGGACGACAATTTCTCCTTTGTTAATAATCGCAACTCGATCGGAGAGTTCTTCTGCGATCGCTAATTGATGAGTTGTCAGCAAAATAGCACATCCCTCAGCAGCAACTTCCCGTATCAATTGCTTGACATCGATCGTCGCTTCCACATCTAATCCTAATGTCGGTTCATCCAACAATAACAATTGAGGTTGATGGATTAAAGCTACCGCAACGGCAAGTTTTTGCTGCATTCCTCGCGACAGGGATTGAACTTGAGCGCGTCGTTTGTGAATGAGATTAAATCTTTCTAATAATAAATTACCTCTTTGACGGGCAACTCGCTGGCTCAATCCTCGCAATACCCCAAAATATTCTAAGTTTTCTTCTGGTGTTAATCGCCAGTAAAGATTGCGGTTACCTTCTAAGACTGCACCTAACAATTTCAATGCTTTTGGTTGGCTGTGGGGGTCGTAATCGCCAATGCGTACCGAGCCAGCATCGGGTCTAATTAGCCCTGCAATCATTTTAATGCAAGTGGTTTTCCCGGCTCCATTTGGCCCTAGAAAAGCTAACACTTCACCTGCATTCATTTGGATAGAAACATCTCGCACCGCAGTGAGTGTTTGTCCTTTATTGGTGTAAGATTTTTTTAGGTGACTTGCAGTTAGAATAATCATTTAAATTAAGCTAATTGAATCTTTTGTATTTATAAATAAAAATTTAATTTAACTGTAGGGTGTGTTAGGCACGGGCAAGAAATTGAGTATTTCAATTAACAATTGAATTGTCGTGACTAACGCAACGCACCCTACGAATCAATGTTCAAATACATCCTTATAAAGGAGTAAATCTAATTGCACGATCGCAGATAGACATTGAAAGCATTCTTGGGCAAGTTCCCAACGTTCTTCTCGTTGGAGCATGGCAATTAGTTTATCGCGAGCATTGATTAAATAACGGACATCATTGGCAGCGTAACGCAGTTGTTGTTCGGATAAGTTTTCTGCGTTTCCCCAATCGGAACTTTGAGCGGTTTTATCTAATTCAACTTGTTCTAATTCTTGAATTAAATCTTTTAAACCGTGTCTTTGGGTGTAGGTTCTGGCTAACTTGCTGGCAATTTTGGTGCAGAATATGGGTGCAACTTTAATTCCCAAATTATGACGCAATTGAGCGACATCAAACCGGGCGAAATGAAACACTTTTGAGACATTCTGCGCTTCCATTAATTTTTTTAAGTTTGGCGCTTCTGTTTGTCCTTTAAGAATGCGAATAACAGTTAAGTATCCGGGAGAAAATAACTGCACTAAACACAAGCGATCGCGATGGGGTAACAATCCCATTGTTTCGGTATCGACAGCTACGGCTTCTGCTTGCAAATACTGAGATAATCGGGCGTCGGAAAGGTCGCGATCGCACACCTGGAAATCTTCTTCAAAATCCATATCTAGAACGACGGATAAAAATTTGGGTAAAGTAGTACTCGTTTTGAGCGTTTTTGACAACGCCTATCCCAGTCAAGTCAAAATTACCTTGAATATTTTTCAAATGACCGGGGCTTTTTAACCAACCATCAACTGCTTTGCTAGCCGGATCGCTATAACCTTGATTGAAGGCGACATTTTCAGACGCGCTTCGATAAGGAATCGATTTTGCGATCGCTTTTACTCTATCTTCAAATCCCCCGTGACCGAAATCAACTTTACCATTAGCCATTGCTTCGCTGTGTAGCTTTGCTTGTACGCTGATGCGGGAGTCGAGAGTCAAAGCGGGTAAGTTTTGGGATTTGCGATATTGATTTACTTGTTCAAAAATCGCTTTTTCCAAAGCACTTATAGAATTAGATGGGGATGTGTTCGGCGCTGAGGATTCAGGGGATCTCGTCACGGTAGGTTGTTGGGTAGGTTTAATTTGCTCGATTTCTATGACAGAATTACACCCTGCAATACCACCAGCAAGACAAACGATTCCTAATAAAGTTAACGGAAATTGTTTTTGCATCTTCAAAATTGCGATCGAGACTAGGGATTGAATAAAGGAAAAGCATTTTAGCGATAATTTGGTATTTTTGACCAAAATACAATACAGAATGCTTATTTCCGAAATATTGTTTTTGTTCGCTCTACTTTTCTCCAATCAACTAACCCTAGCCTCCGGATTCATTCAGATGAGCGGGAGGTGGGGAGATGGGGGGATGGGGAGG
>CAZJJR010000088.1:12237-14619 GCA_964546365.1 uncultured bacterium
CTGCCCCCTGCCCCCTGCCCCCTGCCTTTCCCTAGTCCCTCAAGAAAGAAACTTCGCCACAGTCTGCACGTCCTTATCGCCGCGACCGGAACAGTTAATTACGATGCGGGGATTGCCGCTAAGCTGAGGGCAAAGAGTATCCAAAAATGCGATCGCATGAGCGGTTTCCAAAGCTGGGATAATACCCTCTAGCCTAGAAAGACGTTGAAAAGCCTCTAAAGCTTCCTTATCGGTCACGCTGTAATATTCCGCCCGTCCCAACTCCTTCAAATAGCTGTGTTCCGGGCCAACACCAGGATAATCCAAACCAGCGCTGATCGAGTGAGGCTCGATCACTTGCCCATCTTCATCTTGTAGCAAATAACTCATCGCTCCGTGCAATACGCCAACTCGCCCTTTCGTCAAAGTAGCGGCGTGTTTTTCCGTATTAACTCCTTCTCCCGCAGCTTCTATACCAATCAGCCGCACGGAAGGCTCTCTAACGAAGTCGTGGAAAAGACCCATTGCATTTGAGCCACCGCCAACGCAAGCTACCAAAATATCCGGCAAACAACCCCATTTTTCCAAACTTTGGGCGCGAGTTTCTTCACCGATGATTGCTTGGAAATCCCGCACCAACATCGGGTAAGGGTGTGGCCCAGCCACCGAACCTAAAATATAATGGGTGCTTTCCACATTAGTCACCCAATCGCGAATTGCTTCGGAAGTCGCATCTTTGAGCGTTCCCGTACCTGCGGCGACGGGGCGAACTTCTGCCCCCATCAATCGCATCCGGAATACGTTGAGCGCTTGTCGTTCCATATCGTGAACGCCCATGTAAATGATGCACTGCAAGCCAAAGCGGGCGCATACAGTGGCGGTAGCAACTCCGTGTTGTCCGGCACCAGTTTCGGCAATGATGCGTTGCTTACCCATCCGTTTGGCTAGCAATACCTGGGCTAAAGCGTTGTTGATTTTGTGCGCCCCGGTGTGGTTTAAATCTTCCCGTTTCAGGTAAATTTGCGGCCCAGTGCCATCGGGTCGGGCATAATTGGCGGTGAGGCGTTCGGCAAAGTAGAGGGGTGTGGGGCGTCCCACGTATTCCCGCAGCAGTTGTTGTAATTCTTGTTGAAATTCTGAATCAGAGCGGTATTTTTCTAGGGCTGCCTCTAGTTCGCTTAGGGCAGGCATGAGGGTTTCTGGAACATATTTACCGCCAAAACGCCCGAATCTTCCTAAATTGTCGGGAGTTTGGCTGGAACCATCGGCAGATATTTCGGAATTATAGGGAATGGGTGTAGTGGTCACGGACTAGGGGTTAATACTGAACATCCTTCATTATAAATGTGATAAATCCGAGCGATCGGCAGAAATGCGATCGGCTTCCTCACACTTAAACTAAATTCTGACTCCTGAATTCCGACTCCTCAATTCTGACTCCTGACTCCTGACTCCTGACTTCTGAATTCTGAATTCTGAATTCTGACTCCTGACTTCTGACTTCTGAATTCTGACTCCTCAATTCTGTAAGATTTTGATAGTTGACCGATTAAATTTATGAGTACTGACAAACGTAAATCTTCCCACTCGAAAAACCAGCCAGAAAATCGGGTTATTTACTCGGAATTTGGTAATAATGACAACTCAGCCGCACTAGAAAGACCTATTCAAGAACTACCCCCAAACCAGCAAGATTTGAGAGTACAAGCAACTAGTAAAGGTCGAAAAGGTAAAACAGTTACCGTAATTAGCGGTTTTCAAGCCAAACCAGAAACTTTAGCCGCTCTTTTAAAAAAATTAAAAACTCAGTGTGGTGCTGGGGGTACGGTTAAAGACAATACCATAGAAATTCAGGGAGAACATAAAGAAAAGCTGCTTCAACTTTTAATCAAAGAGGGGTACAAAGCGAAAATCAGTGGAGGTTAGGATGTAGTCATAGATTGTCAATCAAAGCAATTGGAAATTTGAGATTGCAGGTTTATCACGAAACTTTTCAATCTGCAATCCAATATTTGCAATTTGTAATCAATATCAGTGTTGGGAATGAACTATGTATTCCTCAGACAATTCAGAGTTATTGTCGCTGTTTTTGGAACACGGTTCTAGGGCTGTGGCAATGTGCGATCGCGATTGGCGATATCTGTTCGTTTCTCGTCAATGGCTAACAGATTTTGATTTAAACGATCGCAATATTATCGGGTGTTCTCATTACGAAATTTTTCCTAATTTATTACAAAAGTGGCAGGAAGTTTCCCAGCGATGCTTTGCCGGTATTGCCGAAAAAAACGCCGAAGATTGCTTTATCAAATCTAATGGTACTGTCTATTGGTTGAAATGGGAGATCCGTCCCTGCATTAACCCTCAAAATGAAGTAAATCAAATAATAATCGAAGCTGAAATAAT
>CAZJJR010000088.1:14639-20060 GCA_964546365.1 uncultured bacterium
TCGATATTTAAACAAAACTCCTGCCGATATTTGGGAAAATTATAGTTTCTCGCAAGCAATCTTTGCCGGAACGAGTGATGTTATTTTTGTCAAGGATATTGCGGGACGCTATTTGACGATTAATTCTACTGCCGCTCGTATTTTTAATAAATCCACAGAAGAAATCATCGGTAAAAATGATTGGCAATTGTGGCCTAATGAAGTTGCTAATTTAATTACACAAACCGATCGAGAAGTTATCGATACTGGTTTGTCTGTCACTTTGGAAGAAGTTATTCCAGCACCGGATAAAATCAGAACGTATTTAACTACAAAAAGTGCTTATCGCGACCAACAAGGAAACATTCGGGGATTGGTTGGGATTGCGCGAGATATCACGGAACGGAAAGAAGCTGAAGAAGCTTTGCGAACTAATGAAGAGAGATTAAAGCTAGCATTAGAAGCAACTGATGATGGTTTGTGGGATTGGGATATAGTGAGTGGTGATGTTTATTTTAGTCCAAAATTTCTCCAAATGCTCGGATATGATGAAGGAGAACTAGAAGGTAACCTCGATAGTTGGATTAATCTGCTACATCCTGAAGATTTACCACAAGTAATGGAACGGGTAAACCATCATTTGTTAGGACGAACTTCCGCTTATCAAGCTGAATGTAGAGTACAAACAAAATCAGGGGAATGGCAATGGGTTTTAGACAGCGGCAAAGTGGTTGCTCGCGATGATAAAGGTCAGCCATTGCGAATGACGGGAACTCACAAAGACATTACCGATCGCAAACAAGTAGAATTTGCATTAAAACAATATCAAGAACATTTAGAAGAACTGGTAATGGAGAGAACTCGCGAATTATCTCAACTCAATCAGCAACTTCTAGAAGAAATCATCGAGCGACAACAAATAGAATCTGCCTTGGGAGAAAACGAATCACAATTCCGTGCTATTTTCGAGCAAGCCGCAGTAGGAATAGCTAATACAGATCTAAATGGAAAATTCATGCAAGTCAACCAAAAGTTTTGTGAAATTTTGGGTTATACTCCATCAGAATTGCGATCGCTAACATTTAGAGATATTACTCACCCATTAGATGTAAGCTCCGACGAGCAATGCGTGCGCCAAATTATGACAGGTGAAATTAACACTTTCTCCTTAGAAAACCGTTACATCCGCAAAGATGGCTCGATGATTTGGGGTTATTTAACTTTATCTTTGGTGCGGGATGCAATGGGAAACCCCAAACATATCATGGGAGTAGTGCAGGATATTAGCGATCGCAAAGCACTAGAAAAAGAATTATACTTGCGACAAGCTCGTTTTGATGCCTTTTTTAGTTCTGCACCCGTGGGATTGGTAATTTGGGATGACCGAGTGCGGTACGCTCAAATGAACGAATCGCTAGCAGAAATGACTGGTTTATCTGTAGAGGATCAGCTTGGTAAAACGATGGGGGAAGTAGTACCAGAATTAGCACCTACAGTAGAGCCGATGTTAAAGAAAATTTTAGCTACTAAAGAGCCAGTTCTCAATATAGAAGTGAGTGGTGAAACACCAAAAAGTCCCGGTATAGAACGTCATTGGATAGCTTCTTACTTTCCCTTACTGGGAGAAGAAAGTAAATCAATCGGTGTCGGTGCGGTGATTATGGAAATTACCGCACGCAAGCAAGCAGAAGCAAAATTGAGAGAACAAGCTACCCAGCTGGAAAACGCTCTTAACGAACTCAAACGCACTCAAGCACAGCTAATTCAAAGCGAAAAAATGTCTAGCCTCGGTCAATTAGTAGCTGGGATTGCACACGAAATCAATAATCCGGTTAATTTCATTTACGGAAATATCAATCACATTCGAGGATATGGCGAAGATTTAGTTAAACTAATACAACTTTATCAAGAATTTTATCCTCATCCTCCCGAAGAAATCTTAGCAGAAATTGAAGACATTGAACTATCTTTCTTAATTGAAGATATGCCGAAACTTTTATCTTCTATGCGATCGGGTGCAGAACGAATTCGGCAAATCGTGATTAGCTTGCGAAATTTCTCTCGCTTAGATGAAGCGGATGTCAAACAAGTTAATATTCATGAAGGTCTTGATAGTTCGTTGATGATTCTCCAAAACCGCCTCAAAGCCAAACCAGATCATCCGGAAATTCAAGTAATCAAAAATTATGGCCAACTCCCTTTAGTCGAGTGCTACGCCGGACAACTCAATCAGGTATTCATGAATATTTTGAGTAATGCTATTGATGCACTTGAAATGAATATGAAAATGAAAAATCCCGCAGGTAGGGAACAATTAAACTTTTCTCATAATGAAAGAAGTTTGCCGCAATTTATGTCAATGAGCGATCGAGAATATCCTAAAATTACGATCGCTACGGAAATGGTAAATAATTTTGTCAAAATTTCTATAGCCGATAATGGCCCAGGTATCGATCGAGAAACGGTAAACAAGCTTTTCGATCCTTTTTTTACCACCAAAGCCATCGGCAAAGGAACTGGTCTTGGTTTGTCTATTAGTTACCAAATTATCGTGGAAAGGCATGGCGGTCAATTGCGCTGCATCAGTCAACCTGGTATGGGTACTGAGTTCGCGATCGAAATTCCCATTAAGCAGAGGTGAGGAGAAAGGGGGCAGGGGGCAGGGGGCAGGGGAGCAGGGGGGCAGGGGGGCAGGGGGGCAGGGGAAAATCTGTTAACTCTAACTTCTGAATTCTGACTTCTAACTCCTGACTCCTAACTTCTGAATTCTAACTCCTGAATTCTGAATTCTAACTCCTGAATTCTGAATTCTAACTCCTGAATTCTGAATTTACTCTTCACTATTGATGGGAAAAGATACCGTAAAACTAGTTTGATTACGTTCGCTTTTCACCGTGATGGTACCTTTCAAATAAGTTACCAGTTTTTGCACCAATGCTAACCCCAATCCAGTGCCACCTTGTTTCCAAGGATCGGCTTTGGGAATGCGGTAAAATCTTTCAAAAATTCGATTTAACTCAACATCGGGAATTTCTACTCCTGAATTAGCGATCGTTAATTTAATCACGCCGAGTTGATATGCAGCAGATATGGTAATTTTTTCGCCCGGTGGGGTATATTTGCAAGCATTATTGAGCAATTCGCTTACTACTCGCTCTAAGCTAGCTCGATCGCAAATTAAGTTCGGTATGGAAGAAGGAATATTAATTTCTAAACTTAAAGAATGTCTTTGAGCGCGGACTTGAAATGATTCGACAATGTTAGGAATCCATTCCGATAAATCGACTGCCGTTAGCACTAGGTTTTGCATTCCCATATCCAGGCGTTGCAAATCCAGCAAGTCGTTAATTAAATTGATTTCTCGTTCGCATTCATTTTGCAAAATTTGAAAATAACGAGCTATTTTACTTTGTTCTGCTGGAGGCTTAGCTAATTCAGCAAACAAATCCTGCTCTTTATTCAGCGTAATCCCTAACATTTGAATCGCCATTTTCATATTAGATACTGGCGTCCGCAATTCGTGGGAAACCGTGCTGATAAATTCATTTTTGAGACTATTAAGTTGTTCTAATTGAGCAACTTGCAATTGTCCTGCCTGATAAAGACGAGCTTGGCAAATCGCGATCGCGCATTGTGCGGCTACTTGTTGCGCCAAGAAAATTTCTTGCTCCTTAAAAGCTTCTGCTGGCGGTTTAAATAACCATAAATCCCCCAGCACTTCTTGCTTATCCATCATCGGACAAGCCAAAATCGCTACTTCTCCTCTGATGCTGGGGACTAAAGTACAAAATTGAAAGTGCTGATTTTGCAACAACTGTTGGTAAGCTTCCGAGAAAGAAGCCATTGCCACTACGTGTCCTCGCGCTGAAGGGAGGGCGGGGGTATACTCGTAACTAATCGTGGAGGTTTGCCGATCGAGATCGTATAGCGCTGCATCCGCACCAGCCAAACCCAATACTTCCACTAATTCTCGGACGGCGGTTTGCAAAATTTCGTTTTCGTCGAAACTATCTCGGATGCGATCGGTAATCCGTTTGAGCATCGCTTGCAACTCAAGGGATTTTTGCAACTCCGCAGTGCGATCGCGCACTTTCTGCTCTAATTCACCATTCAATTTCTTTAATTCTTCATTCGCAGCTTTTAGCTGAACGGTACGTTCCTCCACTTGCTTTTCCAAACTCTGACATTCGCGAATCAAAGCGGTTTCATATTCCTTCCGCAAGGTAATATCTTTAACTAGCCAGCGCCAACCGATAACCTGATGTTCGTTGTTTCGCATTGGCGCTACTGTTAAGGTAGCAGCAAAAGATTTTGTCCGCTCGGGCTGAATTAAAATTTCCCAATCCCTGATGGTTTCGCTGCTCGATAAATTAATCAGCTTACTCTGAAAATACGGGCGATCGATCTGAGCGATAAAACTCGTTAATGGTTTATTCAACAAACAATCGCGTCTCGTTCCCAGCAATTGAGCAGCCGCTTGATTAGCTTCCCAAATCACTCCCTGCGAGTCTGTCACCACATAACCATCCGGTGCAAACTCAAACAACTCTCGGTAGCGCCGCCTTTCCACCTCTAGCGCTAAACGAGAGGTACTTAACTCTGCATTACAAGCGTCCAGTTCTCCCCTGGCATCTTGCCATTCTTGCAGCATTTCAGATAATTGTTCTAGGGCTTCAACCAGCTTTTTTTTCTGAGCCTTTGACAATTGGTTACTATAACTCCAAAGCTCCTTTAGCTGAGCGAAAGAAGTTTCGATTTGCTGCTCAAGCTTATTTACTCCTCGATCGGTGATTTGCATGGGAAATGGTTTGAGTTAAGCGTAAGAGTTTGAGCTAAAAGTATATTTACATCATCTGCTCAGCGATCGCGCTTTTGCTTCCTTCAATAGGAAGATTCGCGTCGGTTACTTTTTCGTTATGCTAGCTAATTCACGAGGGAATTTCCCTTTTGTTTAGATGGTTCGACCGATTTTGTGATTTTTGTAACATTGCTGAAGACAATTCTATGATTTCTTTAGTAGCTTTTACGTGTTCTGCCGCAGCTTTGATATGTTCTTCTGTAGCTTTGATATGTTCTTCTGTCGCATCCTGAGAATGTTCTGTAGAGTTGGCATACTCATTCATTTGCTGCCCGTGTAATTGCGATAACTCAGCATATTTTTGGATTAACTTTCCCTTTTCTTCAACGCTCTTTCCGCATTCCTTTTCCCGTGATGTATTTTCTTCTTGCTGCATGGCTTTACCGATTTCTTCAGTCGATTTGCCATGCCGATAAGCTATCAGAGCGTGTTTTTGAGCTAGATTTCCTAAATACCTTTGTTCTTCAGACATAGTTTTTTAACCTGATGAAAAAGTTGGTAGAACAAGTCAGGAGTCAGAATTCATGAGTCAGAATTCAGGAGTCAGAACACAGGAGTCAGAATTCAGGAGTCAGAAGTCAGGA
>CAZJJR010000088.1:20095-20613 GCA_964546365.1 uncultured bacterium
AGAATTCAGGAGTCAGAATTCAGGAGTTACAAAATTTCCCCTTTCCCCTTCCCATCTCAAATCTCGCTCACTTCATTCTTGCCGTTCATCCATCAATAGGATGACACCCTGCGGTTGGTTTTCTACTATTAGCTGAGTACAAATAACTCGACAACGAATATTTTTACCTCGACGGTTAACTGCATTGAGGACGACGATTTGCTCTTCGCTGTTCCCGGTTTGACAAGCGCGAATCAGTCCCCGCAGTTGATCTACTGGTAAACCGATATCCAAATCGAAAAAGAAATATCCGATCGCTTCTTCAGAACGCAATCCCCACAACTCTTCTGCTCTACCGTTCCAAAGTTGCACGCTGAGTCTGTTATCTAAAACTACCATTCCTAGTTGCAAGCTGGTGAGCACCGATTCCATAAATATGCCGATCCGGTTTAACTCTTCCGTTCGCTGACGTAATTCGTCATTAGTACTTACGGTTCGCTCATTTGAAAGGGAGTTAGAGAAAATGGACTCTAGAAACC
>CAZJJR010000089.1:0-20350 GCA_964546365.1 uncultured bacterium
GGTACGACTAAGTTTGCTTTGATCTCGTATTTAGTTAGCATATTAAAATAGCACTCGCTTAAATTAGCGTTGCTAACATCTTCGATCGCTTTAATTCGTCCTTGACTGTAAGATTTTACATAATGTTTTCGGAAACAAGGATCGTCTATTTTTTCCCCTAAAATAGAAGGACATCCCACTCCCACCGATTCTACCACTACCTCTCCACTCCAATCTGGATCGAAGCGATAAAGAATTACGCGATCGGCTTGGAGAAAATGTCTGATTTCGTTAGCCGTCGTATTCAGAATATCGCTGATGTTTAAAGATTGGCGAATTTTCTGGGCAATTTCCGTAACTAACTTTTCTTTTTTTGCTTGCTGTTTTAGTTCTTCTTTAAGATTTTCGTATTCTAAAATTTTTTGCAACAATTCTTGTTGCGTTACGTTAAAAATTGGGCGATCTGCGTGGTGGTCATTTGTGACGTTCAATGGCAATAAAGTGGTTTGAACATCTTCTAAGGAAGTAGTTGGCATCAAAACAGAATGATGAATATTTTGCAAGGGAGAAATTTCCGGATAGTTTTGGTTTTTTTTATCAGTATTATTCCCATTTGGATTGCACAACAAATAGACAACTGCTTGCGTGCTGGGCAACGGTATACTAATTAAAAAACCCTGTGCCTCATTACATTCAATTGAATTCAAAAAATCCCATTGTTCTTCATTTTCTATCCCTTCCCCTACCACTTTTAAATGCAGACCTTTTCCTAAGGCGACAATTGCTTTAACAATCGCAGCATCGTGAGGATTATTGACCACATCTTGCACGAAAGATTTATCAATTTTCAACGTATCGATCGGAAACATTTTTAGGTAACTCATGGCAGAATGTCCCGTGCCAAAATCATCGATCGCAATTTGAACTCCCAGTTTTTTGAGCCTTTGTAGCATCGCAATGGTACGCTTGGGATCGTACATTGCCGTACTTTCCGTAATTTCTAATTCTAAGTAGTGCGGTTCCATTTGGGTATCTTGGAAAATTTGAATTATTTTGTCAGCTAAATCATCTTGTTGAAACTGACGGGCTGAAATATTTACGCCTATTTTGACGGGCGAACATCCTGCCATTCGCCAAGCCCGATGTTGAAGGCAAGCAGTTCGCAATACCCATTCTCCAATTCCATTAATTAGGCCGGTTTCTTCTGCTAGGGGAATGAATCGTTGGGGATTAACTAAACCTAAGCCTGGATGCTGCCAGCGAATTAAGGCTTCCATCCCGACAATTTTTTTAGTTGCTAATTCTACTTGCGGTTGATAATAAATTACGAATTCATCTCTGGCTAAAGCTTTGTGTAAATCTACTTCTAGCATGAGATGTTCTAAGTCTTTAGTATTAATCGAACGGGAGTAAAAATGATAAGAGTTTTTTCCTTGTTTTTTGGCTTGGTACAGGGCAGTTTCTGCGTGCTGAAGTAATACATCTGCCATTTCACCGTCATAGGGTGCGATCGCGATTCCTAAAGTAGCGGTTAAATATATTTCTTGACCTTGCAAAGAAAAGGGAGTTTTAAAGACCTGAAGAATTTGTTGGCAAATTGAGGTAAGTTCCTGAATTGTTTCAATTTCAGGCAATAATATCGTAAATTTATCTCCATGCCAGCGAGCCAGTACGGGTGGTAAGATGTTTTTGTTACGAGCGTTCTGCTGATTTTGATAAGTTTGTAGGGTGGATTGCAATCTACTGACAACTAATTGTAATAAATAATCTCCAGTGGCATGACCGAATGTTTGATTAATTGTTTTGAATCGCGCCAAATTTAAAATGGCTACGGCTAAAATTTTTCCCTGTTGTCGTGCATTAATTACAGATAAAGCTAATTGTTGATTAAATAGTTTCCAATTGGGTAAGTTGGTGAGTACATCATGGGATGCGTGATGAGAAATCATTCGTTCTACCCAATTTTGGGTAATTGCCATGTAGAGTTGAAGCCCCAAACGTTGTGCTAATTTGAGATGATTTTTACTCCAGTCGGGGGTTTGTCTTTTGATTTCGCACCAAGCGTTGAATGACTGACGGGGAATTTGATTGCGAGAATCGGTGTTTGACCTACCCGCCCATAATGTTTCGATTTGTCGTTCTTGACGGAAAATGCTTAAACAACCGACGCCTTGGTTGCGATATCGCAGGGGAATTAATAATATTGAGTGAATTGAAGCGGCGCTAAAGGCTTTTGTAATGTTTTCTGGATCGGGTTGAGAAGCAAAATCGGCGATCGTATAAATATGAGGTAATCCTTCTCGGTGATGAGATACTCGATCGAATTCCTCTGATTCGTTAACTGTTTGGTTTAAATTGGACGCGAGTCCGTTCGCGAAGCGTGGCGTTAGCCATATCGCTTTTTGCCAAATGCTACTTTCTTCTGGCTGTAGTCCGACGGGCTGTTTTCCAATGGTATAAATTTGCACTTGTTCGCCCATATTCTTTGGAACGATGTAAAGGCGACCGCCATCTCCTTGCAAAGCCTGCACGGTTTGTTTTAAGATTGTTGGCCAAATTTCCGCTTGATTGCCGGGATTTTCTAATAAATCGTTAATTTGATAGATAAAAGCTTCTTGTTCTGCTTGCTGTTTGGCTTGGCTGATTAAAGTAGCTTGGGCGATCGCGATCGACAACTGATTGGTTAAAAGCTGCACCGTCTGTAATTCAGGCTCGGAAAAGTGGCGCGGTTGACTGTGGTGAGCTACTAACAACCCCCAAAGCTGATTTTGATAAAAAATCGGGATGCTCATCGATGACAGCACGCCCATTGCCAGCAAGTATTGGATGTGACAGGGATCGACGGGTGCATATTGGGAATGGTTGTTAAACTCGCTTTGTCCTACTTCGGTACTATCTATAGAATGGAAGGTTTTCCATTTGGCTGCTACGTCAACGATCACTCGTTGTCTTCCTTTGGCAAATCGCAAACGAGCATGAGGAGGAATGTCATTGGCGGGAAAGTGCAAGCCTAATAAAGATGGCAAATGTTCGGTATCTACTGACTCGGCAACCACTTCTCCCGTATCGTCATTGGCAAATTGGTAGATTTTTACGCGATCGATCGACAAAAACAAGCGAATTTTCTCGACAATTACGCTCAATACTTCTTTTAAGTCTAAAGAACTATTAATACAGTTAGTAATTTCACTTATCAACTGCTGACGATCTAGAATTGGTTGTAACATATTGCCACGTATACTGCCTTGAACAGAGTTGGCAGGCAAAATATTTTGCGCGACGCTATTCTTAGCGTCGCATAATTACTACCGTTTTGGACAAAATCTTAATAGATATTACTGAATATTAAAGTTTAACTATAAATTGTAAACATCTATAATTTTCTAGTTATATTTTTTATTAATTCTCATCAAAATTTGTGATGGAAAGATAATTAATGGCAGGAATTTCCCGCTCGCCAAATATAGAATTAATTAACCACCTATTGATTTTTAGCTCGGACAATGTATAAACAGAGCGAAGCGTAGAGACGTTTTCTGAAACATCTCTACGCTTACCAAAATTAACTACATTAAATTATTGCTCGGAGTTAGAACTTTCTGGCTGTTCTTGATTATTTTCAGTTTGAGCGGGAGAAGTTTGAGTTTCGGTTTCCTGCTGTTGAACGGGAGGTAGATTTATATTAACGTTAGGGGTTGATGTCGATGAATCTCGATCGGAAGATTCTGGGGAAGATGGTTGGGGAACGGGAACGACTTCTTTTGTTTTCTCGATCGTTCGGTCAATAATCGTAGTGTCTTGTTGTTTTGTAGGAGCAGGAGACTCGTTGCGCTCTGGTACGGGAACGGGTACGATTTGAGTGGCAGGTGCGGTGTCTCTAACTCCTCCTACTTGTTGATTGAGAAAATAAACAATACCCCCCACTATAGCAGCACCTGTAATTAAAGCTAAAGCCAAACTCATCGTGATGCCACTAGTTGGTGTTCGATTATCAGGAGTTACATAGCTCTCTCGCTCCTCTTCCATTAATATTTGTGAATTTCTGCCTTCCCGATAGCCAGCACGATAGGCAGATTCATCAGCAATTCTGTCATTATGATTAACGGGCATATTGGAATCGCGGTTGTTTGGATTAGACATATGTTTTGATAGAACTCGTTTTTTTTATTGATAAAAAGAAAGATGTTTTTGAATTTAAGAAATTAGTATTATTCAGGTATTACCTATTCCACTAATTTCCCAAACAAGCAATCTTTTCTTGTTATGTCTAAATTAACCGCTTACCTTGCTAAAACCGATCTGTCTGGGGAAGGTTTTTAAATTTAGCTTTAATTAAGCCAATAGAGTTAGTCATCATACTTGAGATTTATATCAATGGGGTTAACTCAGTTTTTTGCGCTAATATCTCACAACCTCGTAAATACAGCGCTTTTTAGCTCGTTGAGGTAGAAAAGAAACCCGGTTTCTTGAAGAAACCGGGTTTCTGACTTTTACTTTACATAAAGGAAAAACGCTATATTTCTAACTGTAAGATTTTAAGCTGTTTGTAACTCTGCTCGTGATTCGTCTCTGGCTTTAAAATACCAGTAGAGATTGGCAACCGCTAAGTCTGAAGCTTGTTGTAAATTAGCTGGTACTAAAGTTTTATAACCAGCAGATGCCGCTTGCTGACTGATATATAATTGATGTTCTCGGCGTAATTCCGGTTTCATCATAAATTTCATCTGATCTAGTAATGATTGCGGATGAGATTTTTCTTTCAAGTTTTCATAGAATAATTGCTCTGGAGGCGCAGCTAATGCAGTTGTGGCGGAGTTAGAATCTGCTGGGGTTACTTCTAAAGTGATAAATTCAGCACTTTCTAGCAGCTTTAGTTCTGATTCAGGTAAATAACGCATCCAATCAATATGATTTTGCCACGATTCCAGAACAGCTAAATCGTGGTCGTGAATCCGTTTAATTTCAGGGAAAAGGAAATCTAGTTCGTCTTCTGATTGACAATTATCGATAACGTTGAGGCAATCTTGACGGATTTTTGATTGGAGATGGGAAAGTCGAGCGCTCACAACATCAGGTTCATCTTGCAATTGATAAGCAATAACAATTGCTTGCTCGATCGCCCAAGCACACTCGTGCCTGCGAAGTTGTCCAGCAGCTGAAGTTTCTGATAATAGTTGAGGATTATTATAAATTGCTAAAGCTTCCCCTAATGTTTGTCTTGCATTTGATAATTCAATTTTTTTAGCATTTATATCTTGAATTGACACAGAAAATTGCATCAGCTTAGTTGCTTCCACAAACCGCCCATAAGCCTTAATAAATTCTAAACGGTGTTGTTCATATTTAATATCCGAGGCTACTTCGTCAATTCGCTGAATAACTTCTGTACCTTGGTCTCTTAAAGCTTTCTTTAGGTCAAGAAATCCTTGGTTAACTTCAAGCCTAAGTTGTTTTACATCTTCCCTCAACTTCATTGTTTGCCATAGATTTACTGCTGATAATGCAACACCAGCTACCACACCGACACCTATAACGGCTGTTGTTGCTTGCAAAACACCAACGCTTGCTTGAATAGATTCCAAGCTGGCCTTAATAATATTAAGTTCTCCATAAGTTTTTTGAAACCCTTTGTGTACTTGGATCATCTGCAATCCGCCCAATAATGGTGATAGAGGATTGCCATTAATTACATCACTTGGTATACCGCCCATATTTCCAAATATGTTGTCGTATAGAGAACTGTCGTTAAGTACGACGTTAACCGCATTACCTACAAATTTACCAGTTAGTTTATCTCTAACAACACCAATTAATTGACCTGTGGCTGAGTTGCGGACAATCTCATAAGCACCGGAGGCGATACCAGCTTGAATGTGAGGAGGAAATACAAAAGTTAGCATTTGATTTGAATAAAATTGGGGATATATAAACTAGAGCTATCGGAATTCACGTCCTAAAGCTCACTGAAGCCAATCTCACCATGTAAATTTTCTGGTGTTACTTGCTCCATCATTTCCTTAAATTATTCCGCTTTTTTAATTCGAGATTGAAGAGTCAAAAGAATGCCCCATATAGCGGTGTTCTCGATCGATTCTTCGTTTAACTCTGCTAAATAAGCAAGTTTCTCATAAGTTGATTCTGAAATTTCCAAAGCCAGCTTTCGAGTATTCATGCTTCACCTGCTTGGATTGTGCTTAGTTTTTCTTAAAATATTTTTACGAAAATTTTAACATTGTTAAACACATTCACGCTTATAAATAACTGCTAGATAGTACAATAACACGCAGATAAGCTAATAAAGTAAATTTATTTATGGATACTTCCCTGATTAAAGCTGAGACTGTTGAGCTATTATCGCGCATCACCGGACAGAAACTCAATCAAGAAGATGTTACACCTCCCGTGATATTTTTAGCAGCTTTAGTAACAGTGCTACTGGGTGTTATATTTGCTGATAACCAGGTCACGGAGGAGGAAAAACAACGGCTACAGGTTACTCTAAATAAATTCATTCCTAGTGAAGGCAATGTACGCCAATTAACCAAGGTAATGCTAAAGGAAATTAGGGAAAATTTAGATGATTACAAAAAACCAACTCAATTATTAAAACTAACGAGTTCATTCTCTAAATCGGAAAAGCTTTTATTGATTAGCTTTGGTTACGAAATGTCAGCCGCAGACGGCGCGATAGATGCGCGTGAGAAGCGTTATTTAGAGATAATTGCCGATCGTTTAGACATCAATACCCGGCACTTAACATTATTAGAAGCTGGTTTCAGCCGTGAAGGAAACCTAGATACAGCAATTTTGGAAGAGGTTAGATCTTTACTAGATCCTGCTCGATTCCACGAGCTAGATACTATATTTGTTAAAGCTGCTAATGATATACTAGAGTCTCTTATACCTAAATTTAAAACTCCAGAAAGTAACCAGGAGTTAAATACACCTGAAGTTACTACTAAGGTAGAAGCATCTGCATCCGAGCAACCTGAACCTCTAAGAAATCAACCTGAACAAGCCTCAGCTTATCAAAAATTGCAAGAATTTCAGAAAAAACGCCAACAGTTAGATAATCTGTGTTATCAAATATTCCGAGTTATTCAGGATTGTAGTGAACGCGATTTATTGCCAGATCATCTCAAACAAGAAATAGAGAAAATATCGAAAAAATTGCAGTCTCAGCGATTTCGGCTAGCAGTGGTAGGAGAATTTAGCCGAGGTAAATCAACGTTATTCAATGCCTTACTAAGGGATAAAATCCAACCTGTGAGAGTAACTCCCTGTAGCGCTACGGTGACAGTATTAAAATATGGAACTAAAAAGCGAGTAATCTGCTGCTATAAAGACGGACGAAAAGAAGAAATTGCAATTAATGAGTATAAAGAGAAAGCAGCTATTCCCAAACAAGCAGCGCAAGCACATCATAGCGATGAACTAGAACGCTGCGAGATTGAAGAAATTATCTTTGAGCATCCCGACTTAGATTTATGCCGCAATGGTGTAGAAATTCTTGATTCTCCAGGTTTGAACGAACACCCAGCACGAACGGCTATCACTCAGAAGCTTCTCAAAGAAACGGATGCAGCGATTTTCTTGACAACTGCTCAGAATCTTTTGACAGAGAAGGAAAAAGAATTGATTGAGGATGTGAGATTTCAGCTAAATAACGGTAAAGATAATCAGCCTGTTGAAAATCTCTTTATTTTAGTTAATTTTATGGATTTACTAGATGAGGAAGAAGATCTTAAAGAAGTAGTTGAGCGTCTCGAACACTTTGTTAATGATAAAAATTTACTGCCCACAGATAGTAACCGCATCCATTATATTTCTGCCAAGGCTGCTCTTAAGGCTATTTTGGAGGGAAATGATGATGAATACCTACAAAGCTTCCAAAATTTCACACAGTCGATCGAGAATTTCTTAACGCTTGAAAGTGGAAATCTGAAAATCAAGCAATCTGTGAAAGAAATTCAAGGTTTTATTCAGGAATCTTTAGCCACTTTACAGCAAGCTGAGGATGCTTTGGATGGCAAGCTAAAACTTTCGGAAGCAGAAAAGCAGCAAGTATTAGAACAAATTGGAGAAGCAAGCGGACGATATTTTAAAATTAATCTTCTAGCTAATAAACTATTAGCTGAGGTGAGTGAACCAACAAAGAACTCTTGGGATCAATGGCTCGACGGCTTAGAAAACCGCTTGAAACAAAAATGTGATAAATGGACTTCCGAATATTCAGCAATTTGGAGCCGAGATCAGTTAGCTAGAGACTGTGCTAGTAAGTTTAATGAGGATTTATCGGCAGAATTAGATGACTGGATCGACAATCAACTCAAAAAGTTTGTTCTAAAGCAGCCTTTAGAAGCCTTAGATCGCGCTATAGAACAAGAGCTAAAAGCAATTGCTACAGATCTTGAGGCATTCAATCAAAAAATTAATATATCATCACCTAATTGGGTATATTTCAACCAGCAAACTGCTCCTAGTGCTACTTCAGAAGAATGGTTTTTTGGTAGTTTAGGAATGGCTGGATTAGCTGTTGCATTGATTCCAGCTATTATAGTTGCTGGCCCATTGATGACTATTATAGGCAGTGTTAGTGCTGTAGTGACTGGAGGAGCAGGCATAGGGATGCTGGTTGGTGGAATTGCAAGTATAATTAAATGGAAAGTTTTCGACTTTGGATATCAACAATTTATTAAATCCAAAAACCAAGCATTTGACAAAATTAACATTATTGTTAATTCAACTTTTGAACAGCGAGTTAAGCAAGCGTCTGAAATGATTGCTAAAACTATCTCATCCTACGAAAACATTTTAGAGCAGCAGGAAAAAGCTCACAAAGAAACTCAACAACAGCGTGATGCTGAAAAAGCTTTTATAACCCAAAAGCGTCAAGAACTAGAGCAAATTCAGAAAAATATTGAAGCAATTCTCGCTCAATCTACCCTGGAAATTGAGCAATAAACTAAACCCCTCACCCATTATACAAATTCAGCCCTTCCAAAATTTCCGCTAACGAACTAGCTTGGGCGGGTTTGAGTAAGTAAAAATCAATACCTAACTCGTAAGCGCGAGGCAAATCGCGATTGCCATAAGCTGTTAAGGCAACGATCGGTAACTCTTTAAACTGTGGTTGTTGACGTACCCATTTGAGCAGGTCTAAACCTGACATACCTGGTAATCTAAGGTCTAGAACCATTAGTACGGGTAAGGGATATCGATCGCGATCGCGAAAAGGTTCCTTTCCCTCTAAATAGTGAAGCGCATCTTGTCCCGTTTCTAACACTTGAAGGTGAAAATCTCCTCCCAGTTGCTTAAAAGCTCTTTCTAACGGAAATCGATCGGACGCTTCATCTTCCACTACCAAAACAGTCTTCTGCTCTAGCTGTGACATTTGTAGATTTCCCTCCTAGATGAAGTATGAAGTGTGAAGGATGAAGTATGAAATGAAAAGTTAAAAGGACTCTGTTTTGAATTTTGAATTTTGAATTTTGACTTATTCCCATCTCCGCTTACCATTTTTGAGGCGATCGATTAAAAACGATCCAATAAATCCCAATAGTTTTTACCATTTCTAGCAATTCATCGATATCTGGTGGTTTCGATAAATAAGAATTTGCTCCCAAATGATACGCACGTTCGATATCATCTGGACGATCGGAAGAAGTTAAAACTACCACGGGTAAATGTTTGATTTCCGACTCGTTTCTCAGCCATTTAATCACGTCAAAACCAGAACGGCGGGGAAGTTTGAGGTCGAGTAAAATTAAAATTGGTAATGGATAGCGATCGCGATCTTGATAAGCTTCTTGTCCGCTCAAATAATTAATCGCTTGTTCTCCATCAGTGACAACTTCCAAAGGACTGATTATATTTGCTTTGCGAAACGCCCGTTGAATTCTAAATACATCACCCGGATCGTCTTCTACTAATAAAATTCTGGAATCGTAGGGGCTATTCACGGTTTCACTCCCTGCAACTCCACCCAAAATCGACTACCATCACCAAGAGTTGATTCTACACCCGCCGATCCGCCCAGACGCTCTGCACCTTTTCGGACGATCGCTAAACCAATACCCGTACCCGGATAGGTATCTCTAGGGTGCAATTGCTCGAAAACACCAAATATTTGGTCGTGATATTGAGATTCGATGCCAATTCCGTTATCTTCCACCCACAAACGCACGCGATCGGCTTTTTTTTCTGCCCAAATCCGAATTTGCGGTGTAACACTCGAAGCAACGAACTTGGACGCATTAGATAATAAGTTTACCACCATTTGTACTAAAGTTGGACGATGACCCATCACGCTAGATAAAGGTTGAATAATCGTAATTTCCGTTTGTCGATCGCGTAATTCCGATTCTACTTGTAGTTGAGCTTCTGCCAACACTTGATTTAAATTAACGGGTGTCAGTTTAATCGCTTCTCGACTCAAGCGACTGTACGCTAACAAATCTTGCACCAAAGCATTCATACGATCGATACTAGCAAAGATATTTTGAATGTAATCTCGTGCTATTGCATCCAAAGTATCTTCATAATCTTCTAGGAGCGCTAAAGTATAGCTTTGAATACCCCGCAAAGGTGCCCGCAAATCATGAGCAACCGTGTAAGAAAAACTCTCTAACTCCTCATTAGCTTGTTGCAGTTGAGCGGTGCGCTTTTCCACTCGTTTTTCTAATTCGGCATTTAATTGTCTCACTTCTGCTTCTGCTCGTTTGCGATCGGTAATATCCAAAAAAGCACCGATGCTACCTCTAGGTTGCCCGTTTTCATCGAATAACGGACAAGCATATTCAACTAAGGTCAATACTTTCCCATCATCGCGAACTACATCCACTTCTAAATCTAACACTTCTACACCATGAGTAGCCGCATATTGCAATGGTAATTCCGCTGGAGAAAGTTCTCGATCGTTTTGATAAACTTTAAAGCCGATCGGCTTTTCATCATCGGGAGCGCTCAGGGAAGCATTCGCATCGGGCGCAATTCCTAACAGTTTGGCGAAAGCAGGATTAGTGCGAATGTGTTGGCATTGGGGATCTTCTGCAATACCGATTCCGATCGGAATTACATCGAGTAAGGTTTGGGATTCTGTTAGCAATCTTTGCAATTCTTGATTGAGATTGCGGAGAGTAGTTTCCGTTTGCTTGCGTTCTGTAATATCGCGATTTACCTCTAAAAATCCAGTCGGCGTACCATCTCGATCGCGAATCAATACTTGACGGCTTTCCACCACCATTTGTATGCCATCTTTGCAAGTATGGATCAGTTCGCCGTACCAGCGTTCTTGTTGCAAAAGCAATTTATCCAAATCGACATCCGGATCGGGAAGTTGTGTTTGCAAAAAACGGTGGGTAACTCGACCGAGAGCTTCTTCTCGCGTCCAGCCATACATCGCTTCTGCACCTTTATTCCAGTAGGTAATTTCTCCTTCTGCATTGCGAACGACGATCGCTTCGTATGTTAACTCTAAAAGATCCGCTTGTCTTTGCAAAGTGGCGGCTTGCCGTTCTAACTGCTGTTCGGCTTGTTTGCGCTCTGTAACGTCGCGAGCAACTGCATAAGTTAACCTTTCTTCCACTGATGGCACCGATGTCCACGCCAACCACTTGTAAGTGCCATCTTTGCAGAGGTAGCGATTTTCCAAGTATACTCCGGGGGAACCCCTGCTAATTTTTACCATTTCTGCAATAGTTCTTCCTTTATCTTGCGGATGAACGAAATCGATATACGGGCGACTTAGCAATTCGGCTTCCGTATAACCGAGAACTTTTTCAAAAGCCGGATTGATTCGTTTGAAATAGCCATCAAATCCGGTTATGCAGAGCATATCCAGGGAAAGAGTGAAAAAGCGATCGCGCTCCTCTTCTACTCGCTTGCTACCACTAGTATCGAAGAAAATGCCCACAAACCGCACCGCTTCACCATTTTCATCGTAAAGAAAACGCCCGAACGCCCTAAGCCAGGTAATTTGTCCGTTATCTGCTCGCATGATGCGATATTGAGTGTTGTAGAGAGAGTGCTCTTGTTTAGCACGTTCCATCTCTCTCTCGATCCTTTCTACATCTTCTGGGTGAACGCGATTCGACCACATCTCGATCGTTACTTCGTCATTGGGAACTGGTTGATAGCCTAAAATTCTGAAATGTTGCTCCGACCACGCTAGCTTACCCGTTCGCAAATTCAGATCCCAGGTAGCCATTCCCACCCCTTCAATGGCCAAACTCAACCGTTCCTCGCTTTGCCCCAATCGTTGATTGGATTCTCTCAATTGAGCCGTGCGTCGTTCGATTTTCAGTTCTAGCTCGTCATTAGCTTGGTATAGTGCCTCAACAGCCGATTGTCGTTGTAGATCGATGCGATGCAGCAGTCGAGCATTCCAGAAAATGAGCCCTACAAATGCGATCGCGTGCAATAAAGCAACGATAGAAGAACCAAACTCGGAGTGAAACAAACCAATTCGCTCGCTGACGATTCGCAGCCATCCCAATATCAGGGGAATCGCGATCGCCGCAGGTAACAAACGACGAGCGGTAACTCCTCCCGTACTGTTGGATGTAATTAAAGCGATCGGCCCGTAATTAATATGCGCTAACAAAACACTTACCCCCAACAGCAGGAAACAAATCGCTGTATGTAAAGCCATCTGGGTGTAGTGAATCGAACCGACAATCGGTTTAACTCCGTATATGTATGCGATTAAAGCCTGAGCAGCTAATAAATTGGTTAATATTGCTAAAATTTCCACCCATATAACTTCATGTGAATTCAGCCGCCCCTTTTTGATTCCAGTCAGCCCGATCGCGATGCCGATCGCACTAAAGCTGAAAGCCGTCACGGGCGACATTCGACCGGGATGAAAAGTGCCGATCGGCTGCGGGTCATCTTTGAATAAGAACTCATCAATACCAAGTTCCCATCCACACGAGTACTGCCAGAGATTGAATAAGCCTAATCCAGTCACCGCCGTGCTACACAGCAATCCGATGTGGCGCTGTGGGGAATTCGTTTTTTCTCTGCCTAAAAATAGAGATATTCCCGCTAACACAAACCCCAAGGCAGAATTTGCCTTCATCGTCACCAACCCCGGCAGCACGCTTTTGAGAATGACGATGTTAAAAGTCCAACCAATCAATACTAAGCAGCCGATCGCGATTACAGAAGTAGCCGCCACTTTGACAAACTTCTGGTAGGAGGGGATAAGCGATCGGCTATTTTGAGCCATTTCTCGATCGAACCCCCCTTTTATAGAGTATTTTCTATCTTCAAATTAATGAAATCTCATTTAAAAGCATCTATCTCAAGGAGATGGAGAGATGGAGAGATAGATAGAATATATTTTTATACTTCATCCTTTTCCTTCCCTCTCTCTAGCAAACCGAACTTTACCGGGCGGAAACTACGCTAATGGAAAGATTAAAACCATTTTTACATTTCGTTACACTAAAAACATGAGAGGAAAATGAATTTAACCTCTCAAAGCTCAAATCAGAGGAGTCGTTATGAACGGCACTTTTCGTGTTGGCAACCTGTTTGGTATTCCCTTTAACGTCCATCCATCCTGGTTTTTCATCCTGGGTATGGTTACCTTAACCTATGGAGGACAACTAGCAGTAAAATTTCCGGGATTGGCAGGGCCATTACCGTGGATACTGGGATTAGCCGCCGGGTTGCTGTTATTTGCCTCTGTCTTGGCGCACGAATTGGGACACAGCTTAGTTGCCATCAAGCAAGGAATTGAAGTTAAATCAATCAACTTATTTCTATTTGGTGGTTTAGCCCATTTAGAAAAAGAATCCAAGACCCCAGCAGAGGCATTTTGGGTAGCGATCGCAGGGCCGTTAGTCAGCATATTATTATTCGGTATCTTCACTGCGATCGGTATCGGAACGAACATTTCTGGGCCATTAGCTGCGATCGTCGGATTACTTGCCTCCATCAACTTGGCATTGGCATTATTTAACTTAATTCCTGGTTTACCTTTAGATGGTGGCAACATCCTAAAAGCTGCCGTTTGGAAAATTACCGGAAATCCTTATAAAGGCGTAGTTTTTGCCAGTCGAGTCGGTCAAATCTTCGGTTGGGTCGCCATCATCTCTGGCTTAATTCCCCTGTTTCTCTATGGCAGTTACGGCAGTTTCTGGAACATCTTAATCGGTTGGTTCTTACTCCAAAATGCCGGAATGTCCGCTCAAGCTGCCAGAGTACAAGATACCCTAGCAGGGTTAACCGCCGAAGATGCCGTAGTTCCCAATAGCCCGATCGTATCAGCAGATATCTCCTTACGGAAATTTGCGAACGATTTTGTTATCGGACAAGATACCTGGAATAAATTCTTAGTCACAAATCAAGACGGTCAATTATTAGGTACGATATCTATCCAAGACCTCAAAACAGTTTCTCTCGAACTTTGGCCGCAAATCTCAGTACGAGAATTAACCAAACCAATTGAAGACGGCAAAACAGTTAAATCAAATCAATCTCTTCTCGAAGTAATCAACCTACTCGAAGAAGAAAAGATCGCTCAATTGCCAGTAGTCCGTGAAAATGGCGTAGTAGTAGGAATGTTGGAAAAAAATTCGATTATCAACTTACTACAAAGACAAGCTTCATTCAAAACAGCTTAATTCAAATCTTACACCATTCTCAACAAGACCTGAGAAACCGAGTTTGTTTACGAAAAAATAGGCTTTCCAGTTTAGCCATCGGCCAGAAACCCGGTTTCTATACCTAGTGCAAGATCTGAGTTAATCGATTTCATAAGTAAGTAGGCGTCAATAAGCTAAAGTAATATAAAATTACTGGCTTCGCTAGACGCCTACTTATTTAATTATTGATTATTTACACAATTTTTTACTGATTTAAATCATCTAATTTTGACTATTTATACTATGATTTTTGATAAAAAAAACTACCATTTTTCCACCAAGCATTCACCAAATAATTTTTATTTACTCATAACTTTTGATTGATATTCCCTCGCACTAATTACGGAAAAAGCGTTTAGAGAAATTAGCCATTTAACGAAATCTCTGATAACATATCATAAAAACATTTAGCTATTATTAAGCTTATTGGGAAATTAGCCCCAAACAAATAACTC
The DNA here is from genome assembly GCA_964546365.1 of uncultured bacterium. GTDB lineage: Bacteria > Cyanobacteriota > Cyanobacteriia > Cyanobacteriales > Aerosakkonemataceae > DATNQN01. The sequence continues at coordinate 15,089 of CAZJJR010000089.1, forward strand.
CTGCTCATCGGGCAACAATCAAAAATAATCTAAGAAAAACTTAACAAATTATGGATGAATTCGCTAGCTTACCAGGTTATCAAATCACTGAGCAATTATACACGAGTACGCGCACCCTTGTCTATAGAGGTATTCGTACCAGCGACCAAAAAACCGTCGCCATCAAACTATTGCGAAATGAATACCCCAATTTTAACGAAATCGTCCAATTTCGCAACCAATATACCATTGCCAAAAATCTCGATTTTCCTAGCATTATCAAACCCTTAACCGTAGAAGTGTATCGCAATGGCTATGCTTTAGTGATGGAAGATTTTGGCGGAATTTCCCTATCAGATCATCTCAGAGCATCCCCAGATGAAAATATTAAATCTAAATTATTGCCTTTAGAAGAATTTCTCAAAATAGCTATTCAACTCACGGATTGTTTGCACTATTTATACCAAAATAAAGTCATACACAAAGATATCAAACCCTCCAATATTCTGATTAATCCAAGCACCAACAAAGTAAAATTAATTGATTTTAGTATTGCTTCTATCCTACCGAGAGAAACTCAAGAGATTCACAATGCTCATGATTTAGAAGGTACTTTAGCATATCTTTCCCCGGAACAAACTGGTCGAATGAATCGAGGGATAGATTATCGCAGTGATTTTTATTCTCTGGGGATAACATTTTACGAATTATTAACAGGAGCATTACCATTTGGGTCGGGAGACCCTATGGAATTAGTACATTTTCACCTAGCTAAACAACCGACGCCACCGCATCAGATTAATTCAGAAATTCCCTTAGTTTTATCAGAAATTGTCAGTAAATTAATTGCTAAAAACGCCGAAGACCGTTATCAGACTGCATTAGGAATTAAGCACGATTTAGAAGTTTGTTTAACTCAATTGCAAACTACAGGCACAATAGAACCGTTTGAAATCGGCAAGCAAGATATTAGCGATCGCTTTCTCATTCCTGAAAAACTATATGGCAGAGAAGCGGAAGTAAATCAACTGTTAAATGCGTTCGATCGCGTCGCCGATGGCGCTACAGAAATGATGCTAGTAGCGGGTTTTTCTGGAATTGGAAAAACCGCCGTGGTGAATGAAGTACATAAACCAATTGTCAGGAAACGGGGCTATTTTATCAAAGGCAAATATGACCAATTTCAACGTCATATTCCCTTTTCAGCCTTCGTGCAAGCTTTTCGATATTTAATGGAGCAACTGTTATCCGAACCAGACGAACAATTGCAAACATGGAAAACCAAGATTCTCGAAGCGCTGGGAGAGAACGGGCAAGTTTTAATTGATGTAATCCCTGAGTTAGAAAACATCATCGGTAAACAGCCACCAGTCATAGAATTATCAGGAACAGCCGCCCAAAATCGATTTAATTTACTATTTCAAAACTTTGTCAAAGTCTTTACTAGCAAAGAACATCCCTTGGTGATATTTTTAGATGACTTGCAATGGGCTGATTCTGCTTCACTGAATTTGCTTTCATTATTGATGCAAGAATCTGGACATCTATTAATATTAGGTGCTTATCGAAATAATGAAGTTTCTCCCGTTCATCCCTTCATTTTAACAGTAGATGAATTAGTCAAAACTGGGGCAACGGTAAATACGATTACATTACCGTCGTTAAGAGAGTCGGATCTCAATCAGTTAGTAGCAGATACGCTGAATTGCCAGCGATCTTTTGCCCAGCCTTTGACAAAATTAGTCTATCGAAAAACTCTAGGAAATCCTTTTTTCGCTACTCAATTTATCAAAGCATTACATGATGACAACCTAATAACCTTTAATTGGGATATCCAGCATTGGCAGTGCGATATTGCCCAAATTAACGCCTTAGCAATTACTAATGATGTGGTTGAATTCATGACATTGCAATTGCAGAAATTGCAAATCCCAACACAGGATGTCTTAAAGTTGGCTGCTTGTATTGGAGCGCAGTTCGATTTGCATACTTTGGCGATCGTTTCACAAGCATCGGAAACAGAGACGGCAACGGTTTTATGGAGAGCATTGCAGGAAGGTTTTATTTTACCGATTAGTAATATTTACAAGTTTTACCAGATTGATGGGAATCTTAAATTCAGCCCGGAAGATGAAAATGCTAATAAACAAAATGCTAAATACAGATTTCTGCACGATCGCGTTCAACAAGCCGCTTATTCTCTAATTCCCAAAGACCAAAAACAAGTAACTCATCTCAAAATCGGTCAACTGCTCCAACAGAAATTATCCGAAATAGAAAAAGAAGAAAAACTATTTGATATTGTCGGGCATTTGAATTTAGGAATTGAGTTAATTAATCAAGCAGTGGAACGGGAAGTCTTAGCCCGACTGAACTTAGCAGCAGCACGGAAAGCCAGAAATTCAACAGCTTATTCAGCCGCCAGAAATTTTGTGCAAACGGGGATTGAGTTGCTCGCGGAAAACTGTTGGCAAACTCAGTACGAATTAACCCTGAATCTTCATGTGGTTGCGGCGGAAACCGCCTACTTGAATGCCGATTTTGATGGGATGGAAAAAATAGCAGCAGAAGTTTTGCGATCGGCTAAAACGATCCTAGATAAAGTAAAGATATTTGAGATTCAAATCAACGCACTGACTGCCAAGACTCAGATATTAGAAGCGATCGCTGTAGGCAGAGTCGCTCTAGCACAATTGGGGATCGAACTGCCCTGTGAACCTGATGAAGCTTTGACTGGTACCGCACTACAAACTCTTGCCAAGCAACTCGAAGGCAAACAGATCGAAGAACTGATTGACCTACCCGTGATGAGCGAGCCTCGGACAATTGCCGCGATGCAACTATTAACAATGTTGTTTGCGCCTATTCTGCAAGCAAATCCGGGCTTGCTCCCCGTACTTGGCTGCACGATGGTGAGTTTATCACTTCAATTTGGAAATGCACCGACATCAACGATCGGATATGTAACTTATGGTATGGTGCTGTCTACTTTTTTGGGAGAAGTAGAAAGGGGATATAGTTTTGGGCGAGTAGCTTTGAGCTTACTCGATCGCTTGAATGTCCGCGAGTTTAAGTGTGTAACCTTATTGTTGTTTTGTGGTTTTATTCAGCATCGTCGAGAAGCAGTAAGCGCTACAATCTCAACGGCAAAAGAAGCTTTTTTAGCTGGTATGGAAATCGGTGATTTCCTCTATGCTGGCTACAGTATATTTAATTATTTTTACGATCGGTTCTTCGCGGGAGTAAATCTGGATGATTGGGAACCGGAAATCGAAAATTACTGTGTTGTCTTAGCCAATATAAAACAAGATTCTGCTTTGGCTTACCTAAAAATGCAGCAACAAGCAGTGGAGAATTTGAGGTCAATTATTAATCAACCAGATTTGTTAAGCGGCACTGCATACGATGAAAGTTTGATGATTCCTAAGTACCATCAGGATAATGATTTTAATGCGTTAGGTTTTGTTTATACCTACAAATTAATGCTCGCCTATCTTTTTGGTGACTGCACTAACGCCCTAGATTACATTGTCCAAGCTAACCGTTCTTCGATCGCCACAGCAGGACAAGTTCATACTCCTGTTTTCCATTTCTATGCCGGGTTAACTTATTTGGCGCTATTTTCTACCCAGTCAGAAATTGAGCGAGCTAACACTCTTGAGGAGGTGAAAATTCATCAAACTACGCTAGCTCAATGGGCGTACCATGCACCGATGAATCACCAACATAGGATTGACTTAATAGAAGCCGAAAAATGCCGAGTTTTAGGTAATAATTACGAAGCGGGAGATCGATACGATCGCGCAATTGCCGGAGCCAAGCAAAACGAGTATATCCAAGAAGAAGCCTTAGCTAATGAACTAGCAGGTAAATTTTATTTGGACTGGGGCAAAGAAAAAGTTGCTGCTGGTTATATGCAGGAAGCATACTACTGTTACGCGCGATGGGGCGCGAAGGCGAAAGTTGCTTATTTAGAACAACACTATCCCCAACTACTAGGGGCTATTCTACAACCGATTAACCCAGCGAACGCATCTGGAGGAACGATATCGTCAACCTTGATGAGAAGCGTAACTAGCACCAGTAGCAGCAGCGTGGATTTATGGTTGAATTTTCCGGCGGTGATGAAAGCTGCACGAGCAATTTCGCAGGAAATCGAATTAGAGAAATTGTTAGCTACTTTGATGCAAATTGCGATCGCGTCGGCGGGAGCGCAAACGGGAATTTTAGTGATTCATCAAGAAGGAAAATGGTTAGTAGTGGCAAAAGCCATTCAAAACCATGTAGAAAACAGGCAAATTCCTCTGGATGAATGTCAAGAATTACCCCAAAGTTTGATTTATTCTGTAGCCAGAAGTCAAAAAATAGCGGTTTTCGATCGCTTGAGCGCTTCTACTCAATTTGCAGGCGATCCCTATATCATCACTCACCAGCCTAAATCGGTTTTATGTATTCCGATTAGCAAGCAAGGAAAAACCCTGGCGATTTTGTATTTAGAAAATAATCTCACAGTGGGAGCATTTACTAGCGATCGGATCGAAACTCTCCAAATTCTTACTGCTCAAGCTGCTATCTCGATCGAAAATGCGCGTTTATACCGACAAGTCGAGCAATATTCTCACAGTTTGGAAGCGGAAGTAGAGCGAAAAACTAAAGATTTAACTCAAAAAGCTGCCGATTTAGAGCAAGCATTGCAAAATTTACAACAAACCCAATCACAATTAATTCAGAGTGAGAAAATGTCAGCCCTCGGTCAACTCGTGGCGGGGATAGCACACGAAATTAATAATCCAGTGAATTTTATTTATGGGAATCTTCAGCCTACAGAAAATTATCTGAAAAATCTACTGAGTCTGCTGGAATTGTATCAGCAAGAATACCCGCAAAAAAATTTATTAATTCAGGCGAAAACTGAAGAAATCGAGTTAGATTTTATCAGAGAAGATTTTATAAAAATTCTGCAATCGATGAAGCTGGGAAGCGAACGAATTAAGCAAATTATTCTGAGTTTGCGGAATTTTTCGCGCTTAGATGAATCCGACATGAAAGCGGTAGATTTACACACCGGAATTGAAAGCACTTTACTAATTTTACAAAATCGCTTGCAAGGGAGCAATAATCAACCCAAAGTAGAAGTCATTAAAGACTATGGTGACCTTCCCCATGTCACCTGTTATGCTGGTGAGATGAACCAAGTGTTTATGAGTATTATCAGTAATGCTCTTGATGCTCTCAAGCAAGTTAGTAAAACTAATAAAAATCCCTTTATTCGGATTCAGACTG
>CAZJJR010000090.1:0-18694 GCA_964546365.1 uncultured bacterium
CTTGCCCTTCTGTAACTGCTTCTTTGGGCTGTTTTTTCTCTGAACTTTTAGCCATAGTGCGTGACTACTCCACCTTCTATTTTGACCGGGCAATTTTAGATTTATTCTCGATTTAGATAAGAGATTTCATCTGCCGGAAGACTTAAGTTGGTGATAACTTCTATAGGCAAATGCTGCTGGGTCGTTAAAGTTCGCGCCGTACAATAAATCCATCCGAATGCGGACTAAATCTTCTACTGTTCCGTGAATGACATCTACTGCCTGATGAGGATAGATAATATCGGGTCTTTTCACAGGGGGAGAAAGGTTGGGTAATCTCATTTTTTCTTCTCTAAGTTAATCAAAATGCAAGTCAATAGGTTGGGTTCAAAAAAGTAAAACTCAATACTTATTGAAACTCGATTTTGGGTGAAGCTCAGTACAACCCAACCTACTCAAAAAGAAGCATTAATTAGGTGTAGACCAAGAACGTACTTCGCCCAAGGTAACGGGAATGATATCGCTTACATCTATAGTAAAGCGGTATACTCTCTTAGCACGGCGACTATTTTCTGGATCGAAAAATTTTAGTTTCACATCCCAACAATCGCTATCGGGGCGACAGAAGGGACTTTTATCTACTGTAATACTATCTAATTCCATTCCCTCTGCTACTGCTTGGGCGATCGTTGTCGCCGCTTGGAACGCATTAGTAGCGGCAAAGTTCAACGCTCTATCTTGGGAAGTCGTGCCCAAATTGCGTAAGTCAGAATAAAGACGGTTGAGGAAGCGGCTGAGAGTGCGACGGATGGCAGCTTCTGGCGCGTCTGTGGCTGTAGCTCGTACAGTATTGATCGCGGCATTAACTAAGTTGTTGACTTTCCAGCCGTAGAGTCCGCGAATGTTGTAAAGTTCAATGACGGGAACAACTTGACCGGAAAATAGCTTGACGCTACGCCCAGGTAAAACGCCAGGGATGCTGACTCGTTCGACGTATTCTGCGTTATCTTCTGGTTGGATTTGTCCGGCGAGCAGTTGTTGCAATACTGCATAGGCATCTCTAGCAAAACCGCCTACTGGTTCAATGGCATAAATCGGGGTTAATTCTAGGTTGAGCGTCCAAATTAAAGCTTTAGCTTCTGAAAGAGTGTCTGCTAAATAATCCACCATCTGCCGCGCATCGTAGGGATTGGCGGGGAGCGCTGTGTTGTCTATTGTAGCTCCCGGCATCAGTTGCTTGAAGGAGTCGCGCCTTGCTTCTGTACCGAAGTCATAACCAAGGGTTCCCAAAGCATAAACCAAGTTGGCATCGGCGAGTTCGCTAGGTGCTTGGCTGGCAGTAACGTAATTAGAGGCGCGATTTGACATGGCAATCTGTCTGGGAGTAGATGAATTAGTAAATGCGGGTGGATTAGAAGTTGGTATAGGTGCGGGAGTTGCAGCAACAACTTCGGCAGGCTCAATTATCAAAACTTCTTCTGGAATTTGGCTCTCGGGTAGAGCATCACTGGTTTGGGGGCTGCCACAGCCACAACCAGAAGCGAGAACTGTTTCTAATTCTTCTGACACGGTTTCTCCTATCAGATATTGCAAAGCACCAGGAATATTTAATTTGCCAACTAAACAGCGATGGGGATCGTTGGCATCAGTTGGCGCACAGGGAATGGCGGTCTTTAGCAAGGCTGTCCTGACTTTTTGGGGATTGGGTTTTTCTCCCCTTTGCAATTGCATACTCAGAAGTAAGGCAGCAACTCCGCTGACAATGGGAGTGGCGAAGCTGGTGCCACTCAGCCGAATTGTACCGCCTCCGGGTTTGGCTCCTAAAATGTTTTCACCAGGGGCGAGGATGCCTTGGTTTTGGTAGGTTTCTCCCCAGTTGCTAAAGTCAATGGGTTTTCCGTGTTCGTCCATTGCACCGACTGCTAGCACAGTTGGTATGGCAGCGGGAACGTGCAAGCATTCGCAACCATCATTCCCGGCGGCGGCAACTATTAAAACATTATGTTCGTTGCACAGATGCACGGCTTTTTCTAGCCAGTCTTCTGCTTCTCCTTCGTCGGTGAGTTGTCCGCCACTGATATTAATGATGTGCGCCCCGGCATTGATGGCTTGTTCAATGGCGCGGGATAAGTCGAGTTGCGATAGCTTGAGTCTTTCATCTGCAAAGACGGGAACAATTAACCCGCGACATTTGGGTGCAATTCCCAGCACGGGAGAACCGGGTTGACCGAAAATAATACTGGCAACGTGGGTACCGTGTGCGGACATGGAACCATCGGTGCTAGCTTCCCCGGCTACTAAAGTAGGCAGTCGCGTTAAAGATGCCCCTGTAAAACAAGGGTGATTTTGGTCAACTACCCCATCAAGGACGGCAATGCAAATGGTGGAGTCGCCTTGAGTTTCTGCCCATAATTGTTGTATTCCTGGAATTTGTTTAGGGTCAGGCATTTATTAATTAAAAATGCTTGGGCAATCTAAGTTCAAGATCTTACTATGAGTGGCTGTCACTCTGTAATTTATTTATAAAACTTCACCATTGGGTAATTGACTTATGCCCCTCGATCGAGTCTTTTGGCACTTTTATCCTATTCTTAAATAAAGCTTTACAATGATTGTCCAATTATCTGTCTTTTGGCAGATGAATCACCCCAGGCGGAGGACTTAAAGCCTAGGATAAACACATTTAATCGGGTTTCTTTGCAGGGTTTATACTAACTCAAGTTGTCAAGAATAGACTAAGTGGCGATCGCACTCCCGCTCAATTTCCTGAGCAAGTCGTTGGGCTTAGCCTTTAGATAATAAATAATAAGTTGTTATCAAACTTAACCTGACTCCCCTTGACAAACAAATTAATCAAGCCAATGATTAATTCAACCAAAGTTATGAGTCAAGAAAACCATGACTAAGAAAAACTTACGCCCCCAACAAGTTGCTCCTGTGCAACGCGACACCACCGCAAATTCTTCTTCAGGGGGAGAAAAAGGAGCCACGGCGCTTTCGGCGCTGGGCACTTCTGCTATTTTTTCGATGACAAGGATTGCAGGCAAATGAGCCAGCCGCGCGGGAGATGCGAGCCTTTAAGACAATTTTAATCAGAATGCGATCGCACTTTGCTTCAAATAAATAATTATTATCAGAATATGCTCACACTTTAACCCGATAAATAAATTTTCTCAGAATGCGCTCAATCGCATTCAAGGATTTTTATATAAAAGTTGAAAATCTACCCAATGTTGCGTTTTGGGTGATATCTTAGCCATTAACAAATCGCACTTCCCCCAACATCATTTTAATTTCATATGATCGCACTCCCGCTCAATTTCCTGAGCAAGTCGTTGGGCTTAGCCTTTAGATAATAAATAATAAGTTGTTATCAAACTTAACCTGACTCCCCTTGACAAACAAATTAATCAAGCCAATGATTAATTCAACCAAAGTTATGAGTCAAGAAAACCATGACTAAGAAAAACTTACGCCCCCAACAAGTTGCTCCTGTGCAACGCGAAACTAATGCAAGTTCTTCTTTAGGAGAAAAAGGAGCAAGCGCCGCCTTTTTATTGGAACCATTCGTTCCTTTTGCTGGCGACGACGCGGAGTAATCGCCCTAATTTGATCGTTCACCTCAACTCCTATCAAAACTCTTTTTCTACCTCCTTTGGCGCACGATTCACCTGGATGAATTGACGTACAACCTTGACAATTCGGGGTTTTTCGTTACCTGGCACGGGGGAGGGGAAAAACGGGACTTTTTTTTGGGGTAGGAGGTTGAACCAATATCATCAGAAATTAACCCCAGCAAGTAGCCTACTACCCCAATGGCACTTGCTTGGGGTCTTCTGTTTTGGTTTGTATTTCTGGCAAAAACCTTTGTACTTCCTAGCACATTCCTCTAAGCTGTTACCCAGTCTCAAGAAAGCCGGATGCCCGAAAATAGCTGCCATAGTTACTGAAATCATAGAAAAAACCGTGACGAATTTTCGCTGCTTTGGGATTACCATGAATGTAGCGTAAGGTATTTAATGCCCTGTTTGATCTGGTTGATTGTTATGGGGGCAAATGCGATTTCGTTACATCCTTTTCAGGCAAAGCCGCTCGCATAATATCAGCAATTTGTTAGGATGATTAGCGATCGCCTCTGGCGCTGCGCTTCGCCCAATCGCGTAGCAGTGCGGCAATATCGCTTCCCCCAAAACTATGATTACTTCTACTACCTTTTCTCCGACTGCAACTCTGCCACCATTAGAAAACGGCGACCAACTAACCCGTGTAGAATTTGAACGCCGCTATAATGCAATGCCCGATCTAAAAAAGGCAGAATTAATCGAAGGAGTAGTTTATATGGCATCTGCCTTGAGAATTACGCAACATGGCGAACCCCATGCTGACATTATAGGATGGCTAAGTTTCTACAAAGCCTTTACCCCCAACCTACAGTTAGGAGATAATTGTACTGTTAGGCTCGATTTGGATAACGAACCTCAACCTGATGCACTACTAAGAATTGCCGTAGGCGGACAATCTACTATTAGTCAGGATGGTTATGTCGAAGGTGCGCCAGAATTAATCGTAGAAATTGCTGCCAGCACTGTGTCAATTGATTTTAACCAAAAGCTAAAGGTTTATCGTCGGAATGGGATACAAGAATATTTAGTTTGGCGAGTTTTAGATAGTGAATTTGATTGGTTTAGGTTAAATGCCGGAGAATATATTAAACTTGAACCTGATAGCAATGGGATAATTTATTCGCAAATTTTCCCTGGATTGTGGTTAGATAAAGCGGCTTTATTAGCGGGAAATTTAGCGAAAGTTTTAGAGGTTTTGCAACAAGGCTTGGCAAGTCAATCACATCAAGATTTTGTGCAACAATTAGCGAAGTAGTAGATAGCAACTGCTTTCGGATTACCATAAATGTAGCGTCAGGTATTCAATGCCCGTTTTTTATCCAATGGCAAATTTACAGGTTTGTGCTAGAGCAGCAAACACAAGCTTGAAGGGAAAGGTATGATGAGCGTTACTGATTTAAAAACTCTTTACGAAATAGACGATTCTCAATGGTTAGAGTCAACGATCGAACTGCTTAAAAATCGGCAATTTAACGCGCTGGATTTAGAGAACTTAATTGAGGAATTAGAAGAATTGGGTCAAGAAAAGAAAAATGCAGTGGCTAGCCTTTTAGAGCAGGTAATCCGTCATTTATTATTACTTCAATATTGGATAAGTGAATCAGAGTATAACGCAGTTCACTGGCAGGGAAAAATCTATTCTTTTCGAGTACAACTGAGACGCAGGCTGACTACTAATCTTCGTAACTATTTGGATAGTGAATTAAATTTTATTTATCAAGATGCGTTAGGATTTGTGAAAATTAAAACTAAAAATATTGTGAATTTTCCTCTAGAATGCCCTTACTCTCTTGAGGAATTACTTGATATCGAATGGTTGCCAGATTAGTAACACAAACTTGGAAATTACGAGCTTTTCTAGACATGAAGATTGAGGATTAAGATTATCATTGGCTGTCGGGACTGGATGCAGCGAGTTCCTGTAAGTATGAAGATATAACACATCCCAGCATCACCCGTCACTGGCAAGCAACTCAACAATACGGAGAATTACTCGGCATTGCTGCTTCATTGGGAGACGAAATAGTAGGTTTACTCACATCTTGCACCAGTCCGCTAACCCGCCAGGGGTTCAAAACCCCTGCGTCATAGCTCAAGTCCACTTAAGTGGACTAAATATTCACTAGACAAGAATTTTAGTCCATTTTAATGGACTTGAGCTATGAGACGTAGACTTAAGTCCACGGCGGGTTTTGTTACTTAAGACTCTTGACAGAAATTCTTAGTTTAATCAACAATTGGCATCAAATACTTCAAAGGAACTCAAACATCATGAAAAAAAGAAACTTGAAACCCAACCAAACCGCTCCCGTTGAACGTCCCCAAGCTGGTAGCACCTCTCGTGACCCGCTGGCTATGTTCGCCGCCGGGGGAGTGGGGGCCAGCTTGTTTATGATGTTTAATCCTTTTGCGGGCGACGACGCGGAGTAATCGCCCTAAGTTTACCACTCACCTCAATTCATGTCAAAACTCTTTTCCCTCCTCATTTACCGCTCTATTAGCCTGGATGAATTGACGTACAACATGAGTCAGTTCTTTGTTTTCCGATACCTGGCACGGCGACTTTTGAGATTAGTGGTGGAACCTTTGTCTTCAAGATGAACTCCAGCCAAAAGCCTGCTGCCCCAGTGGCATTTGGTTGGGGTCTTCTCCTTGGGTTTATATTTCTGGCAAAAGCCTTTGTACTTCCTGGCGCATTCCTCCAGCGTACTCCCCAGCCGCAAGAAAGCTGGATGCCAGTTAGTTAACCCGTCATCGGTTAAACGCTCATAACTGCCATAGTTACTAAAATCGTAGAAAAAGCCTTTTCGCATTTTCGCCGCTTTGGGGTTGCCATGAATGTAGCGCAACGTATTTAACGCTCTTTCTTTATCTGAAGCTGGAAAACCATCGCAGAAATATCGCTTTTCCCAAAAATGCCCCGTTCGCCTTAACATCCGGTTGAAACACATTGCCGTGTACCAATTGAGAAAGTGCATAATTTTGGGTAAATCATCCGGTTGATCCGGTTCTATCAGATAATGAACGTGATTGGACATGATACAAAGAGCATATAATTTAAAACTGTATTTGTTTAAAGCCTGTTTGAAGCTAAAGGCATTGGTACTCACCTGATTCAACAATTAGAAACTAAACTAATAGAAATGGGCTGCACGCGAGTTTAGTTGTCTTATCAAGCTACTGAAATTACCCAAGTTGCATTAGAACCAATCTTACAACGGCAAGGTTGGAAACCCCCAAAAGTTTCCCTCCTCTTAGTTAAAGCAGCAGCAGAAAGAATACCTGAAATTCCTTGGGTTAAAAAATATCAACTACCAAAAGATTTCGTGATTTTTCCTTGGCAGGAGTTGACTGAGGAAGACAGGCAACAACTTCAGCAAGGACAAGAAGAAAAACCTTGGTATCAGCAAGGTTTGTCACCATTTCTAGATGAAGCGAGCGCCAAATCAGCTTCAATCAGTGGGTCGCTTATTGTTAGAAAATTTAACTGGCTTCGTCTTGACAAGCAGGCAATAGGGGGAAATAATACTGGCAGATTTGTACCCTATAAAAATAAACCATGAAAAAGAGAAACTTACAGCCTCAGCAAACCGCTCCCGTTGAGCGCCCACAAGCTGGTAGCAACAGCGCCAGCCGCGATCCAGTGGCAATGTTCGCTGCTGCGGGTAATATGCAGCCCTCCAAAGCGTTTTGGCTGCCCATTTAGTGAACCTTTTGCCGGGGATGATGCGGAGTAACCACTTTAATCGTACCACTCACCTCACGCAAAGGTCAAAACCCTGTTTCCACTTCCCAAAGCGCTCTAGCAAGCATCAACGAATTGACGTAAAACCTGTGCGAGGAACCCGTTTTCCTCACTGGCACGCGGGAGAAGAGGAAAAACGGGATTTGGACTTTTTGGGATTAGTAATTGAACCTTTATTAGAAAGATGAACCCCAGCTAGGAGCTTGCTACCCCAGTGGCACTTGGTTGGGGTCTTTCAAAAGTCAAATGCCTTTTGACTTTTGAATTCCCTGCAAAGGCGAGCTTTTCTAGACATGAAGATTGAGGATTACGATTATCATTGGTTGTCAGGACTGGATGCAGAGAGTTCCTGCGAATATGAAGATATAACCCATCCCAGCATCACCCGTCACTGGCAAGCAACTCAACAATACGGAGAATTACTGGGCATTGCTGCTTCAAATGAAGAAGAAATAGTAGGTTTAGCGATCGTAGAACTAGATACAAAATCTGGTAATGCAGAAATTTTATCTTTATTTGTTGAACCAGAACATCGAGCTAAAGGCATTGGTACTCACCTGATTCAACAATTAGAAACTAAACTAATAGAAATGGGCTGCACGCGAGTTTAGTTGTCTTATCAAGCTACTGAAATTACCCAAGTTGCATTAGAACCAATCTTACAACGGCAAGGTTGGAAACCCCCAAAAGTTTCCCTCCTCTTAGTTAAAGCAGCAGCAGAAAGAATACCTGAAATTCCTTGGGTTAAAAAATATCAACTACCAAAAGATTTCGTGATTTTTCCTTGGCAGGAGTTGACTGAGGAAGACAGGCAACAACTTCAGCAAGGACAAGAAGAAAAACCTTGGTATCAGCAAGGTTTGTCACCGTTTCTAGATGAAAATATTGTGGAACCGCTCAACAGTTTAGGATTGCGCTATCAAGGCGAAGTTGTGGGTTGGATGGTAACGCACCGCGTTGCACCCGACACACTTCGCTACACCTCTATGTTTGTGGACAAAAGATGGCAGCGTTTGGGGCGAGGAATTGTGTTAATGTCAGAATCATTACAGCGTCAGTACGATCGCGCAATTCCCTATTATGCCTATGCTGTCAGTAGCCGCAATCCACCGATGTTGGAGTTTGTGGAACGCCATGCTAAACCCTACATGAGTTGGATAGCTGAGTCTAAGACTACTTATAAGCGTTTGGTTGAGTAGGAACGATATCATTATTTTTAATAAAATGCGATCGATCGCACTCAAGGATTTTTATATAAAAGTTTAAAATCTACTCAATGTTGCGTTTTGGGTGGTCTCCGAGCCATTGACAAAAGTTAACTCTATAGACTATTGACAAAAATTCTTAGTTTAAACAAAAATTAGCATCAAACAAGTTCTCTCCGAACTCAAACACCATGAAAAAAAGAAGCCTAAAACCTGCTCAAACCGCTCCCGTTGAACGTCCTCAAGCTGGTAGCACCTCTCGTGACCCGCTGGCTATGTTCGCCGCCGGGGGTGTGGGCGCGTCAACGTCAATGGATTGGCGAATTCCTCCTCCTCCTCCTCCTGGCACGTCAATGGGTTGGCAAATTCCTCCTCCTCCTCCTCCTTTTGCGGGCGATGACGCGGAGTAATCGTCCTAATTCTACCACTCACCTCAATTCTAGTCACAACTCAAATCCCTCCTCATTTACCGCTCTATTAGCCTGAATGAATTGACGTACAATCCTTGCCAGTTCTTGGTTTTTCGATACGGCATCGGAGGGGAGGAAAAACGGTAGTTCTTTTTGAGATGAGTGGTGGAATCAAAATCATCAATAATGAACCCTACTGATGCCAAAATCATTTGAATCAGAATGCGATCGCAATTTTCCCAGATATTTTTAATAGAATTGATCGTATTTTAACTACATAAATTCTATCCGAATGGGATCGCACGTCTATACAAAGGTTCGATGGTAAAGCACCTTTAACTTCTGGAGAAACCAACCGATCCCAAAATAATTTGAATCAGAATGCGATCGCACCTCTGCACAGATTAAATTTAATCAAAAAGCGATCGTATTTTAACCAGATAGTTATTATTTAGAATGCGATCGCACTTTGACAAGATAGATAAATTGTCTCTGAATGGGATCTCTATTCAATTATGTTGATAAAAGTTCACTCATTTGGGGATTGGCTCAGATGGCTGTCGAGTTTTGTTAACTGTTTTGGATCGGCCTTGACAAGCAGAGAATCGGAGCCAATAATTAACTTGAAAAAGTAAGCGTGGAATAAAAAAAACCATGACTAAGAAAAATATTAGACCCCAACAAGCTGCCCCAGTGCAACGAGAAACCGGGGCGGTAAATTTTTTAACAGAAGTAAAATTGACCGCACACTTATACGGAGCCAAAAAACTCCCCAACAGTTTTAATTATCCTTTTGCGGACGACGACGCAGAGTAATCTGTATCAGCATTGACAAGCCAATGGATTAAGTCAATAATTAATCCCAACAAGTAAGCTTGAAACAAACAATCATGAGAAAGAAAAATATTCGACCCCAACAAGTTGCTCCTGTGCAACGCGAAACCGTTGCTACTACGTCTGTAGCAGAAAAAGGGATGGTTCCCCTCAATAATGTGTGGGGTTTGGGAAGTTGGATGATGGATCCTTTTGCGGGCGACGACGGGGAGTAACCCAACTGATTGGCGATCGCCTTTTCTATCACCTTCTTGGCTTTTCATCAAAATTAAACTTGTCTGTGTCCAAAGATAGATTGCTCATTGTCAAGAGATGAGGCAAATTAAAACTCAATAAGCAAATAAAAGGCCGCCTAACGAGCCATTATTGCACAGCGTATTGCTCATCTTGGCGCTTGCTCTTCCGCGTGCTACGATGCAACCTTCATCTAAGGAAAAACATGAGAAAGAAAAATATCCGACCCCAACAAGTTGCTCCTGTGCAACGCGAAATCACTGCTACTTCTTGGGCGGGAAAAAAAGGGGTGGTTCCCCTTTTCGGATTTACTCATTGTGATAAAACGGAAGATAGGTATTTTTGTTATCAAACTCCGTTTGTGGGCGACGACGCAAAGTAACCGTCCCAATTCAACCACTTACCTCAACTGAGTGCAGTTACCCGCAAGTTTATCGGGAGAAGATATCTTACCAGGATTTGTTTTAGATTTACCTGTTTTTTGAGGCGCAAACTTATTTACTGTAGGTTGGGTTGAACGACAGTGAAACCCAACACAATCTATGAATGTTGGGTTGAGGAACGAAACCCAACCTACACATATCTCTATAGTTATAAATCTTATCCTTGAGGGTAAACCAATTCACGTAAAATACATTTTCGACTAAGCATTTAACTAAAATCCCCCCATGCCCGACCTCATCACCATCCCCGGAATACCGGAACTTTGGACGCGGACAAAAGGCGACCCCCGCATCAAAATCGCCATCCTCGACGGTGCAGCAGACTTAGAACGGGGTTGCTTTGTTGGCGCAAACATTACCCAATTTAAACCTTATTGGGCAGAAGATATCGAACTAAACGACGAATATTATTACTACCTTAAATTAGCTACAGAATTTAACCAACAACAAAAAGCCAAAAAAGAAGCAGACCCAGACCACGACAAGGACGAAACCAAAAAAGAAAGAGAAGCCTTTTTTGCCCGGTTCCCCGAACAGATTCGCAGACGCATCGACTTATCCAGTCATGCCACCCACATTGCCAGTACCATCTTAGGACAACACGGTTCACCCGTCCCCGGCATTGCCCCCCATTGCACGGCTATTAATATTCCCATTTCCTTCGCAGGCGATGACTTCATCTCTCCCATTAACCTCACCCACGCTATCAACGAAGCCTTAAAAGCAGGCGCAAACATTATCCACATCGCCGCCTGTCACCCCACTCAAACAGGGGTATCCCATGAATTATTTGCCCGCGCCGTCAAACAATGCCAAGACAATAACATTTTAATAGTCGCTCCCGGTGGCAACGACAAAGGAGAATGTTGGTGCATTCCTGCCATTCTTCCCGGAGTCCTCACCGTCGGTGCAATCCGCGATGACGGACAACCTTTTAAATTCAGTAATTATGGTGGAGATTATCAAAGTAAAGGCGTAATGGCAAATGGGGAAAATATCTTAGGCGCACAACCGGGAACCGACGAACCGATTCGCGAAAAAGGTACGAGTTGCGCTGCACCCATTGTCACTGGAATCTCAGCATTATTAATCAGTATACAACTGCAACGAGGCGAAAAACCCGATGCCGAGGCAGTTCGCCAAGCTATTTTAAATAGTGCTATTCCTTGCAACCCGAAAGAAGTAGAAGAACCGGAACGCTGTTTAATGGGTAAATTAAGTGTTCCCGGTGCATTCCAATTACTAACCGGAGAACCGTTAACCAGTATTCAACCTTTTAGCACAATTAGCTCAGAAATTAATTTGGCAGACAATACGCTAATGCCTGCGAACATCTCCCGCCCGGAAATCAATTTCCGGGCTAATAGCGAAAGTCCTCTAAAGAGGACTGAAAATTCTATTGAAAGTCCATCTCTTTCACACATTAATGTGAGTAACAACGAAGAAAAAAACCTAATTGAAAACTCAATTAATAGTCCGTTGAAACGGACTATAGCTATTAGCCCGGGAATTGATTCCCAGGCGGACTGTGGCACGGTTCACCCATCCAATACAACGGTTGTTACCCTCACCCCCAGTCAACCCACCGAAGGCATCACTCCCAGCGCCGCCTCCAAACTCGTCTATGCCTTGGGAACTATCGGTTACGACTTTGGCAGCGAAGCCAGACGCGACACCTTCAAACAACTCATGCCAGCATTTGAAATTGACGGTACAGTAATTCCCCCCAATCCCTACGATGCACGTCAAATGGTCGATTATCTCTCAGAAAATCCCAGTGAAGCCAAAGCATTAATTTGGACGCTCAATCAAGAACTTAAACCCATTTATGTCTTAGAACCCAGACAAGGTTTTGCTGCGGATGTCTACGAAACATTGATCCTGATGTTGGCGGGACAAATTGAACCGGAAGACAGCGATGATTTTGTCGAAAGAGTCAGCATTCCCGCCAAAACAGCCGATAAAACCGTGCAATTATTTTCCGGACAAGAAGTTCCGGTCATTACCTTAATCAATATCAGGGGAATGTACGGCTGGAAAGTCAACAATTTAGTCGAAGCAGCTTTGCAAAGTGTGGCTCCCCAAGCACCGCAAGTTGATGAAATTGCGATGCGAAAAGCTCTCACTAGCTTCGTCAATAAAGTTTATTTCGAGTTTCAAAATTTAGGACAAACTTCTAAAGACAGGGCGTTGAACTTTTCCGTTACTAACGCTTTCCAAGCTGCTTCGAGCTTTGCTGAAGCCATTTCTAGAGGAATGCAACTCGATACGATCGAAGTAGAAAAAAGCCCGTTTTGTAGAATTAATAGCGATTGCTGGGATGTGATATTAAAGTTTTTCGATCCCGAAAACAGCCGCAGGGCGAAGAGGGTTTATCGGTTTACAGTTGATGTGAGCGACAGAATTCCTGTAACTTTAGGCGAAATTCGTTCTTGGTCTGTGCCGAAATAATTTCGTTGTCAATGACCAATGCCAGATTTTCTCCCTCTATACATCAGCCTTAGATTCACAGCGTAGAACTTTATTGGGTCTTCCGTACCTACTATGCTAAGTAGATTTACTTAACTTGGGTTTTTCTATCTTAGGAAAAGAGAACGCCAGTTTAGTTATTTATTCTCTCTCCCATATCCAAATCAAGAAGTGTATCAGGCTTCAGTTTAGATAACTATTTAGGGGGTATTAAAAAACTTTCTACGCAAAAAAGGTTATTTCATGAATTCTTAGTTCAACTAACTATTCTCTTTGTACAGTTGCGCTTTAATGCTAAAGTGCAACTACATTCTTTACTACAACATCGAAGATACAGAAAGTGAAAAAGTAGTCTAATTGTAAGGGCGGGTTTAGCAGATAATCTCTGTGTCAAATAAACAATCTTTCAACAAAACCCGCCCTACCATCTATTGCGGGTTTAGCAGAATTCTATCTATAAAATAGCTTAACTTACGGATGGGGAAACATTATGAGCCGGAAAATGCTGCTGTGGACAACTGCTTTTATCGCCACGCTGGGTATTGTAACGATCGTTCCTGATAGAATGATGGCACAAAGGCCAACACTTTCTGCCGAACAGTGTGCTGAAGTGCAAGAAGCAAAAAGCCTGATCCAGCAAGCTTCTCAGCTTTACAAACAAGGTAGGTACGCTGAAGCAATTCCTATTGTGCAACGCGCTTTGGCTATGCAGGAGAATGTTTTGGGTTCGGAACATCCCGATTTCGCTCTCAGTCTGATCGCTCTGGGAGAACTGCACCTCAAAATGGGAAATCAAACTCAAGCCGAAGCTCTTTTTCGACGCTCTCAAGCTACCCGGTTATATACCCTTGGTTCTCAGTATCCTGATGCAGTAGTTTGTCAAAATAGAAGTGATGGGGCTAGGTGAAGATTTTTTCCAAAAATTAATACTTTCTCGATCGTTTTCCCAGATTTCCCCTGTTTGTATTCTTGATACCATTTGCGGATTTGTTCGGCGATCGCGATCGAATTAAGTAAACTCAGAAACCAGGTTTCTTAAAAAAACCTGGTTTCTATGTAGCTGAAAAGCGCTGTAATCTGATTACTTAGAGTTCACTGGAACTTTCAATTCTGACTTCAGCTTACCGTCTGGAACGATATCTTCGCCTTCGATAAAGGAACGCAACATCCAAGCCATTTCTTCGTGCTGTTCCATCAAACCTGTTAGGAAATCAGCGGTACCTTGGTCGTGGAATTTTTCCGCGCATTGGTCAATATGATCGCGGTAGTTGCGGATCACTTGTTCGTGATCGTTAACGAGGTTTTCTACCATACCTTGAGCATTCGGCAGGCTGCCGGCATCTTCTTTGAGGGAGGCATATTTCAGGAAACCTTCGGCTGTACCTACGGGATAGCCACCTAAAGCGCGAACTCGTTCTGCGATCGCATCAATGTTTTCCGTTAAAGCGGTGTAATGTTCTTCCCACAGTTGGTGCAAGGAACGGAATTGTGGCCCTACTACGTCCCAATGGTACTTTTTAGTTTTAATTAAAAGTAGATAAGCGTCGGATAAATCGCGGTTTAATAAATCGATTACCCCTTGACGTTGTTCGGTTGATAAACCAATATTTAATGGGCGCATAATTTTATTCTCCACTGTTTCGTACCATACAATTTAAACAAATTAATCAATCATTTTCATCAGCCAAATGGGAGAGGATTGCCAAATAATTTTAAATGTTTTTTACTTATTTTAATTATAGACAAAGATAGACAAATGCAAAATAATTCGTTTTTATCTTCATGCTGAAAGAGTATTTTTTTGAAAAAAATGCTAATACTTTAGAAAAGTTACTGTCCTGAAGAATGGAAAACCCCGGTCAGCTAAGCGTGGATAGTTTTAATGTAGTGAAGGATACGATATTCAATTTTCCTGCCGAGCGGCTTAAAGGTGCAATTTAAATGGGCAGCAGATTACAGAGCAATGGAGTACACCAAAATGAGTAGACTGGACAAATGCTAATTAACTGTTTAAAACTCTTAAGAAAAAATAATGTTTGGTTGTTGTTTCTTCTTCTGTATTGTATAAAGCAGCCGTTAATTTAGCAGACTGAACGGTTAAAACAAAGGAGCAACAAGTTTATTCAGCAAAAGTTAAAAAGTCTATCTAATGGTGAATTATTTTGACTTGTCATCTATCGTTAGATTGGTAAGTAAAATAGTAGACTTAGGCTATAGTTTTAAAAACTTATAACTAATAATCTACTGAAATTTACCCGATCGCGACAAATTAGCTCGGTCGTTTTGAGTTTTGCTTGGTATAGCGACGATGCAAGATAAAGAAAAAACTAAAGATGAGTTGATTGAAGAACTAGTTGCCTTGCGTCAACAACTAGTAGAAATAGAACAAACAAAGTTTCCCCAGGTACGATCGCCAGCCTCATCAAATAAAATTCACGTCTCCGGTTGCGATATCGAATGGCAGGTGGAACGAGGCACTTTTACGATCGCGGAAATTCCGGGCATCCTGATGTGGTTAGATACAACCCTAGCTGGCTTGATGTCGGGTTTTCAGGCAATGGTAGGTACCCAAAGGTTTGCTTTGGCACTCCAAAGTGAGGGGCGCAAAAGCGTGGAAACAGATTGGCAAGTGATTTCTCAATTTGAAACTTTTGAGGAAGGGTTTGCTACTTTAGCAACAATGGCGCGGGCAGCTGGTTGGGGAAATATGCAACTGCTCGATTTAGATTGGGAACAACAATTATGCCGCTTTCGAGTAGCGGATAGTTGGGAAGGACGTTATCAAAAAGCGCTGGGGGTGTGCTGGGGTAGCGGAATGATGGCGGGTAAGTTTGCAGGTGTCTGTACTAAGCTGTTCGATACGAATTGCTGGAGCGAACAAACTTCGTTTATTGCTAGGGGTGATAAATTTGATGAGTTTGTAGTGCGATCGAGCGATCGCACTTTGGAAGAAGAACTCGATCGACTGTTGGCAACAGACAACGCTACTCGTGCGGATATGGCAGTTGCTTTAGAAAAACTCAAACAAGAGATCGCCCAAAGAGAAAAGATCGAAGCAGAAAGAGAACAATTGCTACATCAATTAGAAATCGAACGATCGCTTTTTGAAGCCGTGCTACGGCAAATGCCTGCGGGAGTAATTATTGCCGATCGGGTAACTGGTAAAACGATTTTAGCCAATCAGCAAGTAGAAGCGATTTTGGGCTATCCAGCGATCTCTGAAATGGAAAGGTATAACGAATATACGGGTATTCACGAAGACGGTACGCCCCTTAGAAAAGAAGAATACCCGATCGCGCGATCGCTGAAAACGGGGGAAACGATCGTGAAAGAAGAAGTCGAGTTCATCCATACAAACGGCAGTCGCGGTGTTGTAGAAATCAGTTCCGCACCAATTTACGATCGCAAAGAAATTACTGCCGCCGTCGCCATTTTTAACGATATTACGGAAGCAAAACGTGCCAAGGAAGAACTGCGCCGCAGCGAAGCCAAATTTCGACGATTGGTAGATGCCAATATCATCGGTGTAGTTTCGGCGACTACGGACGGTGCAATTACTGATGCCAACGATGCTTTCTTGAAAATGACGAACTACACCCGCCAAGATGTAGCAGAGGGACGGGTGCGCTGGGACGAAATGACACCGCCGGATTTGCGCTATCTGGACGTACCTGCTTTAGAGGAATTGATTACTAAAGGAGTACACGCTCCTTATGAAAAAGCATTTATTACTAAAGATAATCGTCGAGTACCCGTTCTAGTGGGGGCAGCCCTTTTAGAGAACGATCCCCGCGAAAACGTGATTAGTTTTATTCTCGATCTGACTCAGCGCAAACGAGCAGAAGAGGCGGTGCGAGAAAACGCAGAACGGTTAAATTTGGCACTAGCAGTTACTCATTTGGGAGACTGGAGTTGGGATGCAGCAACCGATGTGGTAACGTTAAGCGATCGAGCGGCGGAAATTTTCGGTATCCCATCCGGATCGTTCGTGACTTGGCGGATGATGAGAGAATTACTTCATCCAGAAGACAGGGAACGAGCTCGTTTAGCAGTGGAAAGAGCGATCGCCGAACGGATTGATTATGATATCGAGTATCGGTTAGTCGATCGCGATCGCACCACAAAGTGGATTTCTGCCAAAGGACGCGCCCAATATAATGCTAACGGTCAAGTTTTGCGGATGTTGGGAGTAGTGCAAGAGGTAACCGATCGCAAATTGGCAGAGGAAGAAAAAGAGAGATTGCTAGCGCTAGAGCAAGCAGCACGGATGGAAGCAGAGAACGCTAATCGAATCAAGGATCAGTTTTTGGCAGTGCTTTCCCATGAATTGCGATCGCCTCTCAACCCCATTTTAGGCTGGACTAATTTATTGCGAACTCGCCAGTTAGATGAAAAAACCACTCAAAAAGCTTTAGAAACGATCGAACGCAACGCTAAATTACAAACACAACTAATCGAAGACTTGCTCGATGTTTCTCGCATTCTACGCGGCAAAATGGTCTTAAATGTTGACCGAGTTAACTTAGTCAGCACCATTGACGCTGCTTTAGAAACGGTGCGACTAGCAGCAGAAGCAAAAGGAATTGAAATTCAAACTTACCTAGATTGGAATGTCGGGCAAATTTCTGGTGATGTCGGTCGCCTTCAGCAAGTTTTTTGGAACTTACTTTCTAATGCGATTAAGTTTACCCCAACTGGCGGACGAGTGGAAGTGCGTTTAGAATCAATTGGTTCTTTTGCTCAAATCCAAATTAAAGATACCGGAATGGGGATCTCACCCGAATTTCTGCCGTATGTATTTGATTATTTCCGACAAGCTGATGGGGGTACTACGCGCAAATTTGGCGGATTGGGATTAGGATTAGCGATCGTGCGTCAAATAACCGAACTGCATGGGGGTACGGTGGAAGCTGAAAGTTTGGGAGAAGGAATGGGGGCAACTTTCACGATTCGGCTACCTCCGATCGAAACAATTGAGGAAACTAATCGAGATTGTCAGTTACTCGTTACTCCTAATAACTTAAGTGGCTGGCGAATTTTAGTAGTAGATGATGATGCAGATATCAGAGAGTTAGTAAGTATTATTTTGGCAGAATACGGAGCAAATATAAAAGTTGCGGCTTCTGGAAAAGAAGCTTTGTCTATATTAGATGAGTTTCAACCAGATATTTTAATTAGCGATATTGGAATGCCAGAAGTAGATGGTTATATGCTGATCCGTCAGATTAGGTCGCGATCGGTATGGGAAGGAGGAAAAATTCCGGCGATCGCTTTGAGTGCATATGCAGCAGAATACGATCGCGAACAAGCGCTAGCAGCCGGATTTCAGAAACATATTGCCAAACCCGTAGATACCACGGAATTAATATCAGCAATTTTTAGTTTATTGAGTTGATAAAAGAAGAATTCAGAATTCAGGATTCAGGATTCATATCATGTCCGGTTGCATCTGTTACCAACAAAAAATTGCTCTATAGCAATCCCATTTAAGTAATCAACCCCACCCTAGCCCTCCCCTTAGTAAGGGGAGGGTTGGGTGGGGTTGAGTTGTTCGCAATTCATTTAGGATCGCTATATTATTTGGCTAACGACTTTGATTTCCTGCTAATCGCTTGCCGAATTCTGAATTCTCTATGCTTGTTCAACCTTTATTTTTGATCATCATTACATCGATAATTTTGATGGCGGTTGCTTCGGAAATTTCTAAAGCGCGGTAAAGATCGTTCAACAGTTTTTCTTCTTCTTCAGTAAC
>CAZJJR010000090.1:18761-20215 GCA_964546365.1 uncultured bacterium
GGGAAGAGTAGTCAGCGCAGCATTAAATAAAGCATCAACTCCTTCTCGTTGGAGAATTCCCAGGAGTTTATCGATCATTCTTCGCATGACATCTCCGGGATAACTCCGGAAAAGTTGCATTCGAGATAGAGTACTGCTAATAACTTGAGCTTCCGAATCAGTCATGTAACCATCTGCGGCGACTGCGATTAACGCGATCGCGGCAAATCCTTCGGCTGGCCCTAGCGTTGTTTGGGTTTGCCTGCGACCACCAGTTATTTTATCGAACAAGCCCATTTTGGTTTCCTCTTGCCATAAAACTGTTTTCAGTATTGCTACTACAGGAGTACGATCGGCAATTTCGTAAAAAAAATTTAATAAAACAGAATTCAGGAGTCAGAATTCTCCAATGGAATTGTAGCGTAACTGGCAGATGTATAAACTGGTTTAAGTTCCTCGCTAAATTTTCAATTTGGTGGCCTGCAAACTAATTGATTGAAAGATTCTGGATTCTGAATTCTGGATTCTGAATTCTGAATTCTATTCTGAAATTGCCAACTCAGCCCTTAGAAAATCAACAAATTGGCGTGCTGTCCTGCCAGAACGTCCGTTGTGGCGAGTTGCCCATTGTAATGCCCGCTTTTCTAATTCTTCCGGATCGATCGCAATACCAGCTTGTGCCGTTAAATGATTAATAATTTCTAAATAAGTTTTTTGATTAGCTGGCTCAAAAGTAAGAGTCAAACCGAAGCGATCGCTAAATGAAAGCTTTTCCTGTACCGTATCCCAATTATGAATTTCCTCGGCATCCTTAGGACGGGGGCGGTCTGCAAAAAATTCTCGCACTAGATGACGCCGATTAGAAGTAGCATAAACCACGACATTTTGCGGTCTAGCAGTTATATTGCCTTCCAATACTACTTTGAGTGATTTAAAAGCGTCATCATCTTCCTCAAAGGTGAGGTCGTCTACAAAAATAATAAATTTCTGTCTGAGATCGCGCAAGCGATTCACGATAATTGCTAAATCTTTCAAGTCAGCTTTAGAAACTTCAATCAAACGGAGATTGCTATCCCAATATTCGTTCAACAATCCTTTAACTAAAGAAGATTTTCCCGAACCGCGACTGCCATAAAGTAACACGTTCAGGGCTGAAAAACCCGTCAGTAAAAACTCGGTATTTTTTACTAAAGCTTCTTTTTGAGTTTGATAACCAACTAACTCATTTAGTTTAATCGGATCGGGATTGCCAATGCCGATTAACTGTCCCGACTGCCAGCGGAAAGCGCGATATTCGGCAAATATACCAACGCCGCATTCTCGATAGTAAGTGGCTAAATCTTCGATGGCGTCTGCCCAATTTTCTGATTCTTGCAGAAATGCGATCGTCTTTTTTTCTAATTTTGATAAAAAGCTCGTTCCATCGTCATCGCGATACCAAGCAACAGGTGCTAAAGGTAACTCCGCTGCCTCTT
>CAZJJR010000091.1:0-10823 GCA_964546365.1 uncultured bacterium
CTAGTTCCCAGGCACAGCCTGGGAACTAGGACAAGAGGCTCCAGCCTCCTTCTCAAACTAAACTTAGTGACATTAGACTTTAGCCGTCACTACAAACTATGAATCTAAAAATTCAGTAATTCCCCTCATCTCTCCTACTTCCCCTTCCATCTGCTCTCCCACTCTCTAAAAAGAGCTTGTTTTCTTGAAAGTGATAGGTTTTATCGAACTCCTGGGTACTATAACCTTAGTATCCAATTGTGGAAATTAATAAATTTTTTAAATATGAACGAAATCTATCGACGGACAGATGTAGTCATTAAAGAAGTTAACTCTAAATTTTACTGAGAACAACTTCTGCGATCGAAAAACCAAGTACTAAGTGACTCTACTTTTCTCCGGTAAATTACAGAAAAAAAGAAAACTTAGTTTATGTTGAGAAAAACGTATTTTCTCGGTGGGAACTCAAAATTTCAAGTGTTAGCACATAGATAAGCAAAAAGTTTATGAATTTGATGTGAAGTCCAATCAATTAAATTACAGCTAAAAAAATTGAGGATTTACACAACTAATTCACCTAAATAATCAAACCTTTTATTCTTTATTTTTTCTGTTTTTAGCCTGCTGAAAGCCATCCTCTCAAACTCTCTCAATTCAGGAAAGCAGCCATGTTAACACGCAAGCAAACCAGGGCTATTCAAAAATTCATCTACAGCGTATTCAAACAAGTCTGGCAACTTAGCAGAAGTGCTGGCAGACAACTGAGCCGTTGGTTGGTGCATAATCTCTTTCATAAAGGTCGCCGTAGCAGGCGTTATGCCCACGCTAAATCGGGTTTCGTGCTGCCAACAGTAGTTTTGATGCTGTTAGTAGTGACTTTAGTAATTGGGGGAATTCTCTTTCGCACTACCAGCCGAACCAATCAAGTAATCGGTGCCAGAGAAGAACAAGTTATTTATAATGCTGCAACACCAGCAATTGAGAGAGCAAAAGCTAAACTCGAATATCTATTCCAACAAGATTCTCGGCGTCCGACAGGCGCTGCTTCCGATCAAATGTTATTGAGCTTGTTGGTAAACGATCAGAACCTATATCCAGGCTTAACAACTCCACTTAATCCAAATCCATACACTTTTCCAGACGAAACAGGGCCTTTAGATATAAATAATGATGGGAGGCCAGATCCGGCTTGGTCTTATCAACTTGATGTAGATAACGATAACAGACCAGAAACAGTTGTATACGGAATCTATCTGAGAAGTAGAAGCGACGATCGAACGGTCAGTATAGATGGTGTAGGTGGTAGGGCCGGCAACGGAGATCCAGTAGATAGTAATGGGCCGGACACCGATCGTAATAAAGCATTGGCCTTAGTAACGCGGAACGGCCCGATCAATACAACCAATCTGAACGATTCTGTTTGTGCTAGTATTACACAACCAAATGCAGCCCCAGCTGCTGGCCAAATCTTACCAGTAGACGAAAGCGTTTGGTATCCAGTAGGTAGCGGTGTACTGCGGAAAACTTTCCAAGTCGATGCCATTGTAATTTCCAATAACCAAGGTACCAGCCGAACCGTTGCTACTCTTGAATTTCAACAAGATAGACAACTGGATAGAGCCAACCGATGGGGTGCTTGGTTCCGCTACGATATGGACATTTATCCAGGTGCCCCGTTTAACTGGAACGGAGCTATGTATAGTGCTGGCAATATGTTTGTCGGCGGCTTCACGGGCAACTTTAGAGCTTATCTGATCAGTGCTAGAAGGTCTTGTTTCTACGGTAAAGATTCTTCGGAAATTTCCGTTCTTCAAGAGCCCCGTCAGGGAGGATTTCAAGGTCAATTTGTCGCCAGAAGAGTATTTGATAACCAAGGTGGTAGCGTCCGCTTTGACTTGCAACAGCAAGGAGGTAACGATACACCAGAAGATACCAACGCCGCCAGAGGTACTTTACAGGAAAGTAACGACTCAGCTGGAGGCCAAAACGCGGCTCAGTTAGCACTCGATCCGGTAGCTTTATTTACTCAGGATGTATCCAGATCGTTATGGACAGACACCACTAACCAAACTTCTCGAGAAGGTGGTTGGGAAAACACGCTTTTCGTACAACGAGGGCGCATCCGCAACAACCAACAAGACCCTCCCTACGTTGACGACACTTACCGAGCAGACAATCGCTACGGCCCGAAACCAAAATACGATCGAGTAAACACTCGTTATTGGCTTCGCGATGCCGCAGCAAATCCAGGCGGCCCTGTTAACGGCGATCCCATCCCAGCTTCAGAGAGATTACTGATCAACAATGCTACTGACCCAGTATCCGACCCAGAATTTAGAAATTTAGGTTTAGATGGTTACTGGGAACGCCGTGCTTGGGCTAATGGCTTGCGAGTCGTAGTTTCTCCCAGATTGGAACTGGGTAATCCTTTTGGCTGGGTTAACTCCAGCTTAAATGCCGATGCAGACCGTGACGACCCAGGTGAAATTGACCCCCTTTATCCAGCTAATCCAGACCCTCAAAGCCCAGCACCTATCCTTCACGAACAACAACAACGACGAACGCTTCTCGATAACTTAGCTGCGGTACAAGCAACCGTTGTATATCATCACGATAGCGGTTTGGGCAACCCAGCAGGAGACTTTCCCATCGCCTGTTTAGCAACTACCGTGCATCCGGGAAGCAGGCAAGCAGAAGAGCTTAGTAGAAATTTCCAACGTTCTGGTCAAAGGTATTGGTATCCAAACCAACCACAAGCTTTAGTTAGTGACTTTTTCTCCGGTATCGGTACAAATGGATGGGAATACACCGTTCCTCAAGCTGGCGATTTTGGTGGTGGTCCCCTGAGAACGGCTTTGCAAAATTTAGCTAACTTTGCTGGCGACTATCAAGATATTAATAACAGTGGTGCTTTCCCACCAACGCAAGGGGGTAGAGTTTTCCCCAACCCATATTTAGCAATGTGGGGTAACTTCTCTAACCTCAAACGAGCGCTGACTTTGCCAGCAAATAATAGCATTGCAGATAACTCTTATCTGCACACGGCTGGTTGCGTCGTGGGAATGTTGGCAAATAACATCAGCTATTTCCAACAAGCTCCTAATTATGACCCTAGTTGGTGGAATGCTGCTCCGGCTAATTTTACTACCTTGGCCAACGAGCTAAAAACCGCAGTCGGTACTACTTCTCCTTGGCCAACTGGCTACAGGCCAACACCTGATGACTATATTCTAAGACTTCCTAATGCTGACCCTCCTAATCCTACACCAATAAACGATTTAGCTAAGTTGGCAAGATTTGTTCATATAAAAGAACAAATCACTCGCGATCGCAGATTTGGTTTTGCAGATACACCAACAGCAGGTGGTTTTCAATACAATGTGCAGTATCTCGGTGCCAATGTTCCTGCTCCGGGTACTGGCACGGAGAGAACGCTCACCTATGCTGGTGTAACTTACAGTAGTGTAGCTGGTACAGGCGTTACAACTACCCTAAATCTGGGTTGCGACCTTACAGCTAACAACTATTTTGGTCTGGGCGCTCCCTCCACTTGGGGTACAACGGCTGAGAAATTAGATAAAGAAGAAAGATTAATTATCTTAGCCACCAGTCTGTGCAGCACTAAACCAAAATTCCCATCACTCTATTACATTTTCCCAGTCGCTAATCACGATCGCGTTGGCGCTCCTGCTGGTGCAGCGCTACCAGCTGGCGAACCCTATATCAGCCCACCAGCACCCAGCAATAACCCCTATCCCAACGATCAATTTACAGCAGTTGAACCAACCGCAATTACAACGGTTCAACCAAAAGGCGAAAACTGGACTGGTGGCAACAACAACGCCAACGGAAATTGGTATTTGCCAAACACCGATGCTGCCAACCCAGCCGGAGAAACCGACTTCCGGATCGTTACTCGCAACGGTGGAACCAGATTTGTTTCCGTCATAGATAGCGCTTTCTTCGATAGCCGCGAAAAAATGACGGTGCGTGCGTTAAACCTCGACCTAAACTTGCTGAGAAGAACCACCATCGCTAATAACAATACCTGGCTGCCGAGAAGCGGTATTGTCTATGCTTTCCGGGAAGATTCAGCAAGGGAAGACGCGATTATTAGACCTGCAAGCGGTACTAACCCCAACAACAATACCAATCCTAACCAACCTAGAGACCCTCAACTCGAAGTCAACCGCATATCCCGCAAACCAGTAGATTTTTATCCAGATCCAGATCGGCGTCCCTTTGGTTTCCGCCTCAGAAACGGTCAAGATTTAAGACGTTGGCCTAATGGAGGTATTGATAACACTAATCCCAGAGGTGTAACGTTTGTTTCCGATAACCCAATCTACATCCAGGGAGACTTCAACTTCCACAGCACCGATGGAACTGCTGGTAACCAAATAGAAGAATTTAACGAAAGGCTAGATCCGAATAACTGGAACGGTACTTTCTATAACAGAACCAACTTAGATCCTAGGTTTGCCAGGTCTGGCAACGGCAACGATACTTGGCGACCGGCTGAAATTCTCAGCGATGCTATCACCATCCTTTCTAACAATTTTGCAGAAGGATATGTAGACCTTGGCATTGCAAATGATACGACGATTGTACCGGGTGGTCGCTATTCTTTCCGTGCCATGAATCGTCCTACCAACAGTAACCCTGGTAATGGTTGGTTACTAGAAAACGGCACAGTGAGAACGGCAACTAACAACACATTGCCAATTAAACTCTCCCATAACGGCAATCCTTTCTTCTGCAACGTTGCTCCAACAAATAATTACTGTCCACCAGCCAACGTAGTTGAGTATACCCAAGGGAACGGTTATCTAGCCTTTAATAACGACTATCGAGGAGACATCAATCAAGCGATCGATACCAGAGTAAATGCCATCATTGTTAGCGGCATCACGCCTACTCGACAAGGACAACAAAATGGTGGTTTCCACAACTTCCCCCGCTACATAGAAAACTGGAGTAATGTAAACTCTTTCATCAATGGGTCGTTCGTGCAGCTAAACTTTAGCACCTACGGTACGGCGCCTTTCAGCCACGTAGCATGGGAACCCGGTACTAATCCAAATGGCAACGTCATCCAGTACTATCAACCACCTAATCGGTTGTGGGGTTACGATGTCGGCTTGCAATACGCACCGGCTGGCCCTCTATCTCAACGTTTCGTTACCTCCGGTGTACCCCGCAGCGAATTCTACCGAGATCTGAAAGTAGACGATCCCTACATCTGTCGCCTGCGGCTAGCTCTCAATAGAATAAACAACCAGTTAGATCCGGCTTCTCAAAGAGAGTGTAATAATTAACACCAATAATTACTTAAGGAGGTAACCATGCTACTAAGAAACGTTCAATTTGCATCTCCAGTTTTGGAGAAATCTCCACGATCTACCCCCATTCCAAAGCAACATTGCCGAACTAAGCAAACTAGAGTAACTCCCACGGAAATATTAGCCAAGGTCTCAAAGGGTAATAGCTCAGAGCAAGGAATGAGCTTATTAGAATGTTTGATCGCCATTGTAGTTGTGACGATGGTAATCACTTTTTTGACACCACCAATTTTTATCGCGGTGGCTACTCGCATTCAAAACCGACGAGCAGAACAAGCGATACAACTAGCACAAGGAGAAGTTGACCGGGTAAGGAGAACTGTAGAGCGAGGATCTTATCTAGACCAAGATTTACCTCCTCAAGGTGGTGTAAGTGACAATAATTTTAGGCAACAGGCAGCGCCTAATTCAACGGTAAGACCAGAAGACATTCCTATTACTCAAAGTTTTCCATCATCAGCGACCCAAGGTTTATTGGTTGATGTTAATGGCGATCGAACTCCTGACTTTATCGTCCAAACTTACCGTACTCCAGGAGTTAGAAATAATACTGGGAGACTAGTTGGTTTTAACATAGGCGTAAGAGTTTATACGGTTTCTATACGTGATAACTGGGGCTTGGTAGAAAACCCTCCTCAAAGATCTGCTTCTTTAAAATTCAGTACTGCTCTGGGGCAACAGCAACGTCGTCCTTTAGCGCTTATGTATACCAGTGTTGTTCGTAGTGACGTTCGTACTTCACTACAGTGCTATCACGAATTTTTAGGTCGGCCAATTTCTGGTAACGATCGGTGTAATAATTAACCATTTTTTAGTTGTCTACCCAACTTCTGGTAAAAACAATGGCTGCACAACTTTTAAAAGCTCTACTCAATCTGCGAAAATCTAAGTCAAAAAAGCGCAAAAAAAACGCAGGTTTTACTCTGTTGGAACTGTTGGTTGCTACTCTGATCGCTACGATGATCATCCTTGCCCTGCTAGACATGGTAGTGGATCTTTTGCAAACAGACCGTCGAGAATACGCTCGCAATGAAACCCAACGGGAAATGCAGATGGCTCTCGACTATATGGTTAACGATATTAGAGAAGCGGCTTATGTTTACAACGAAACTGAACTCAGTGATGTTAGAAATTTTCTAGATATACCCCAGGAATATACACCAATTTTGGCTTTCTGGAAGCCAGAAACTATTGCAGATACGGATTTAGATGATTTAGGTAATTGCAGTCGGTTTGGTAATAACAATCCTAACAGAACAGAGTGCGATCAACTTATAATTAGACGCCGCGCTTTTAGCTTGGTTGTTTACGTACAAAAAGAAAATACACCTCAGGAAAGACAAAGGCAATGGAAGGGAATATCTCGCATTGAGCGTTTTCAACTAAATAAATACGCACAAAACGGAGTAACCAATCTCCGAAAAACAGAAAAATATGTAGATCCCCAAGAAAATACAGTTACCTTTGCTTCTTGGCCTCGCATAGCTAGCAGCGATCCTAACAATCCGCGTGGCGGTGCGCCAGCACCAAATGCAGGAAGAGCTCAAGGTAGCAGAGCAGTGCTAGTTGATTTCGTAGATTTTCCTACTACCAATCGCACGGATAACTTAGCACCACCAGATAATTCTAGGTGTCCGGATGAAAATTTACCGCAGGCTCAACGGGTTTACAGCCCCATTCCTAACCCAAGCAGTAGTTTTAGCAGCGGCTTCAATAATCCTAGCTTTATGGTTTGCGTCAGTACTAATAATACCTTTAATAATGGTGCAGACTTAAGCAATACTAACCAAGACGTGCTTATTTTCTTGAGAGGTAACCCGACAGGAAAAGCAGGGGTTAGAGTTGCACCATTGATTGCTGTAAAAACCCAAGCAGTAGCTCGTGGTGTAGTTAACAAACAACCTCAATAGTTCTAAATATAACTACTTGCAGCATCCGGCTGAAAATAGGAGAAAAATATGAAACCGAAAATTAAGCAAGCGATCGCAGGTTTTAGCTTGATCGAAATGTTAGTTGTGATTGCCATCATCGGTATCTTAGCCGCGATCGCCACCCCTAGTTGGCTAACTTGGTTGACTAGGCAACGAATTAACTCTGCCCAAGCAGAAGCCATGACGGTGCTACGAGAAGCTCAAGCTAACGCTAAAAGAGAAAAACGAATTTGGCAAGCTTGCTTTCGAGATGATGGAAATAAAGTTAGCTGGTCTGTACAGCCCGCCGTACAGGAAAGAGACAATTGCCTTGACGTCGGTCAAAGCCCTAGCGCAGGTATTACTTGGAACAGTATGGCAGGAGAAGATGCCAATATAATAGCGATCGATATTCCTAATACCAATATGGTAGCTTCTGGCGCCAATACCTATAGCGTCAAGTTTCAGTACAAAGGTCTATTAGTAGAAAATCCTCCTCAACTACAACCCGATGGAAACCCCGTTAGACTAACCTTTGGTGTTCGCAATAATCAAGGACAGCAAGGTGTAAGACAAGGTACTAAACGTTGCGTATTTGTAGAAACTTTGCTGGGAGCTATGCGGGCAGGTAATGACACTGAATGCACGCAGTAATAGTAATTTTTAATACATTCATTTTTAACCTAAAAAAGGCTGGATACCTTGTTTGATATATAAACTCTAACCCTATAATAATTTTATCGGAGTTAAAAAGTACTTATTTTGTACTTATTTTGCTCCGAATTGTTACTATATCTAAAAATTACCATTGCTTTAGGCAAATATTACCTGTTGTGCTTGCTTATCGAAATGAGAAAATTCGATAACGTGCATTTACAGTAGTCTTTAGCCAATGAAATATTCTTCTCTTAAGCTCAATGCCGGATTCTCGCTGGTTGAAATGCTGGTAGTTATTGCGTTAATTGGCATCTTAGGTGCGATCGCAGCCCCAAGCTGGATCTCATTTCTCAATCGCCAACGCCTCAACTCTGCACAAGCTGAAGCTCTAAGTGTAATACGACAAGCCCAAGTAAATGCGAAAGCTGAGAAACGCATTTGGCAAGCTAGTTTCCGTAACAGTAACGGTAAAATTCAATGGGCTGTCCATCCAGAAAACGTATCTGTTGACAACGTGAATTGGAATAACTTACTTGGAGAAGACGCGGACAAAATTGATATTGAGGATACCAACACCACATTAAGAAAAGAAAACGACATTTACCAAGTACAGTTTCAGTATAAAGGTCGCGTTAACGGGCAGTTGGGTAGAGTAACTTTCATTCTTCCCTCCCTAAGAAATAGAGAAAATGCTCCCAGAAGTTGTGTTTGGGTATCAACTTTACTGGGAGCATTACGTACAGATAGAAATAGCGGTTGTCTGGGAAATTAATGTTATTCCTCAGAAACAGATTCTTCTACTTGTGTTCCCTTTAACATCGCCTGGGTTTTCTCCCGATCCAACTTAAGCATCAAAACGGCTAAAGGTGGTAAACAAAGATCGATCGAATAAGGACGATTTTGACAACTCCATTCATCAGACCATTTGCCACCTAAATTGCCCATATTACTGCCACCATACTGAGCAGCATCGCTATTGAACAACTCGTGATAAAAACCGTGATCCGGCACGCCTACCCGGTAATGGCTGTGAGGTTGAGGAGTAAAATTACACACTATTACTATGTAATTTTCAGGGTTTTCCTTATCGCGACGGAGGAAAGAAACCACGCTATGGCGGTTATCGTTACAATCAATCCACTCAAAACCACCATCACCGAAATCCCAGGTATACAAGGCTGGTTCGCTTTGATACAAATGGTTCAAGTCAGTCATGAACTTGAGCGTTTGTTGGTGGGGTTCGTACTGCAATAAATGCCATTCCAAATCCGACCACACATTCCACTCACTCCACTGACCAAACTCCATACTCATAAACAGAGTCTTCTTACCAGGGTGACCGTACATATAGGTCAACAAAGCCCGCACGTTCGCAAACTTCTGCCACTTGTCCCCCGGCATCTTACCAATCAGCGGACTCTTACCATGTACCACTTCATCGTGAGACAGCGCTAACATGAAGTTCTCGCTGTGATGATACCAAATACTGAAAGTAATATTGTTTTGGTGGAACTGGCGGAACCACGGGTCCATGTGGAAATAATCCAACATATCGTGCATCCAGCCCATATTCCACTTCAAATTAAAGCCCAAACCTCCCACATAAGTAGGCCAAGACACCATCGGCCAAGAAGTGGACTCTTCTGCAATAGACAAAATACCGGGGAAATAACTGAAAATAACGTGATTTACCTGCCGCAGGAAATCCGCCCCTTCGATATTTTCGCAACCGCCATACTGGTTAGCAACCCATTCCCCATCCGGACGACAATAGTTTAGGTAAATCACCGAAGCCACCGCATCCACTCGGATACCATCAATGTGATACTTATCAAACCAGAATAGGGCGTTGGCAACTAGGAAATTCCGTACCTCATTGCGTCCGTAGTTGAACACCAAAGTACCCCAGCCTTTGTGTTCGCCTTTGCGGGGGTCGGCGTGTTCGTATAAGTGAGTACCGTCAAAGAAAGCCAAACCGTGACCGTCTTTCGGGAAGTGTCCCGGCACCCAATCTACGATGACGCCAATCCCATTTTCGTGGCACTTATCCACGAAATACATGAAATCTTCGGGTTTGCCAAAACGAGAAGTCGGCGCGTAGAAACCAGTTACCTGATATCCCCAAGACCCATCAAAGGGATGTTCGGCTACGGGTAACAATTCAATATGAGTGAATCCCAAATCCTTTACGTAAGGAATCAGTTTGTCTGCTAATTCCCGATAAGTCAGGAAACGCGACCCAGGTCTGAGTTCGGAAGTAATTACTACAGGCTCTTCTTCTCCATTGGGTAGCTTCGCAGGTTCGGCTGACGAAGCGTGCAGCCAAGAACCCAAATGGCACTCATACACTGCAATTGGCTTAGTCAAGGGTTCCGTATGACGGCGCTTTTCCATCCAATCATCATCGTGCCAAGTATAAGTATCTAAGTCAGTGACGATCGATGCTGTTTTGGGTCGTACTTCCTGCTGGAAACCGAACGGGTCAAATTTTTCGTAAATGTGACCTGCATTATTTTTGATTTCATACTTATAGTGATCGCCTGCTCCCAATTCTGGTACGAACAACTCCCAAACGCCATTTCCTCGTCGTCGCATCTGGTGCTTGCGTCCATCCCACAAATTGAAATCCCCAATTAACGAAACATTTCGCGCATTGGGGGCCCAGACAGCAAAATATACTCCTTTGACACCGTTAACTTCAGTGATGTGTGACCCTAGCTTCTCGTAAATTCGGTGATGATTTCCTTCTGCATATAAGTGAATGTCAAAATCTGTCAGCAAGGGAGAGCGGAAAGCGTAAGGGTCGTAAGTTACTCGCTCGTGTTCCCCTTCCTTAATCCGTAACTGATAATTCGCTAATTCTTCGATCGTAATAGTACATTCAAAAAAATGAGGATTATGCACCGATTGCATCGGGTATTCTTTGCGCTCCTCT
>CAZJJR010000091.1:10844-20083 GCA_964546365.1 uncultured bacterium
AGCACCACCCACACTGCATCGGCATTCGGAAGGTAAGTTCGCACTACCCAAGCAGTTGTTTTGCCATTTTCTTCTATGGGATGAGGCCCCAGCACTTCAAATGGGTCTTGATGCTGATTCCAAACAATCCGGTCAATCTGCTCGGGTGCAATAGTTATGGACATGGGGATACCTTCCTAATCGGAACTTACTGAGTTGGCTTAAAGGAGAGAGTAGCAAAAGCACTTTATATTTTTATACATTTTTTCATGTAATGACATCATATGGTATGCTTTACGGCTAAAATACTAGCTACCAATCTGCTTTGGGACAGACTTAACCCGTTTGCTTCGCTTCTCATTGCTCCGCGAGGTACAAGGATCGAGGCAAGAAGCAAGATTGCCCCGGCTATAGTCGATCGCTGAAATATTGACTACACCACTACAAAGTTTTTTTCAACTATCGCGAGACTTCTGGCTCGCACTGCCTTATTTTCCTCTATTTTAGGCTCAAATTTATTATTTTTAGTTTTTTCCCCCTGTTTTGCCAACAGACAGATATCCCAATGGCAGGTTAAGCTAATTAAAAAATGAGGTTGCAACCAAACCGTCGGTTTAGTTGAGGAGCATCAATTAATCATTACGTAAAATAAACCCCTCTGCCTATTGCTAATATATGCCAGTTTCTTATGAAAATATATTTTAACTGGAGAAAATCTCTCAATTTAAGATTAACTTCTTTAAAAATTAGTGCTATTTATCTAGCATTCGGAATTGCATGGATATCGTTTTCCGATCGTATTTTATTGACGATAGTTAAAGATCCAGAAAAGCTGACTTACTTACAATCTTTTAAAGGTTGGTTCTATGTTTTTTTCACTGCATGGCTGTTTTACTGGCTGATTTACCGCCACATGAGAATACTTAAAAGTACGGAAATAGCTTTACGAGAAAGTAACGATCAACTCAACAAGACAACAGCTACAGTCAAAGAACAACTCGCTCAATTGGAAAATAGCCAAAAAGCTTTACAACTAAGTGAAGAACGCTACCGCTTAATTGCAGAACTTACTTCTGATTATGCTTACGCGATCGACATTACTCCTGAAGGAGAGTTTCAACCTAAATGGATGGCAGAAGCTTTTTTTCGCGTAACTGGTTACCAGCAAACAGACATTAAGAACGGACAAGATTGGATGAAAATAGTCGTTCCCGAAGACCAAAGTTTAATTTATCAAAAAGGAGAAAAAATTCGCTCTGGGGAATCGGTAGTTACAGAATTCCGCATTATTAATAAACAGGGCAAAATATTATGGTTGCGAGATTATGCTCGACCCAAATGGGATACTTATAACAATTCGATAATCGGGATGGTAGGGGCTGCTAAAGATATTACTTTGTATAAACAAGCAGAACAAGCTTTGCGAGAGTCAGAAGAAAAACATAGAGAATTGGTAAATAATCTCAAGGAAATCGTTTTTCAACAAAATCAGCAGGGTATATGGATTTTTTTAAATCCTGCTTGGGTAGAAGTAATGGGTTACACTGTAGAAAGCACTTTAGGAACTAGCTTTTTAGATTACGTTTATCCAGAAGATCGTCATAACAGCCAACAGTATTTAGAACTTCTCTACCAAAAAGAAATAGAATATTGTCGTTATGAAGCTCGCTATCTAGGTCAAGATGGCACGATACGTTGGTTAGAAATGTTCGCTCGACTTTTGTTTTCTGCAAACGGTGAACTTTCCGGTATTGCAGGTACTCTGATGGATATTACTCAAAGAAAAACCGCCGAAACTCAACTCCAAAACCTGAATTTAGAATTAGAGTTACAAGTAGAAGAACGTACCGCTCAACTAGTCGCGCAGATGCAAGAATTGGCTGCACTTAATAGTTTGAAGGATGATTTTCTCAGTACGGTTTCTCATGAGTTAAGAACACCAATGTCTAATATGAAAATGGCGATTACCATGTTAAAGATTAGTTATAAAAAAGCCACGCATATTAATTTTATAAATCATGATTTAGAGCAAGAGAAAGAAAATATTTCTAAAATAGAACGCTATTTAGAAATATTAGATTATGAATGCGATCGCGAAATTAATTTAATTAACGATATCCTAGAATTAAGACGGCTTGATGCCGAGCCTCAGCTTTTGAATTTTAAAACAATATCTTTACACGAATGGTTGCCAAAAGCAGTTGCTTCCTTTGAAGAGCGAGTTCACAACCGTCATCAACATTTAAATTTTTATATTCAGCCAGATATGCCTCTGATTACTTGTCATGTTTCTAGTTTAGAACGAATTGTTTCTGAACTGGTAAATAATGCGTGTAAATATACTCCTCCAAGTGGTAAGATCGCCATATCTGCTAATTATAAAAACACAAGTGCAACAGATATTAACTTTATCAATATTCCGAGGAAAAAATCTTTACAGCCTGCTGTAGAGGTACTACAAATAATTGTATCAAATTCTGGTTCTTCAATTCCTCAAAATGAACTAATTCGTATTTTTGAAAAATTTTACCGCCTGCCCAGCGCCGATCCCTGGAAACAAGGGGGGACTGGATTGGGATTAGCATTAGTAAAAAAATTAGTTCAACATTTAGGAGGTACGGTTTGGGCAGAAAGCGAATCAAATCAAACTCGCTTTATTGTCGAATTACCAATTGATTGGGGTAAGGCTAATCACAGGGAATCTACTAATCATAACTAAGGATATCGCTAATTAATTAAGATAACCAGTAGGTTACAAGGTAAAAGAAACAAAGGTTTTAGCTAATTTTATTTTTCATTACGTACTTCTATATTATTTGGCCGTTTCCTACTTAACTTTTGAGTAATTAGAAACAGAATAATTAATTTTTTATAGTATAATACACGATAATTTTTCTTCTCTTTCAGTGTTGATGCTTAGGTTAATATATTAAAACCGTACAAATGGAAATAGCTTCCTAAGCGGTTCGCTGACGCGCAATAGAAAAATTAAATGTTGTATTTCGGGGTTAACTTGAGGTGGTTGGGATGGTATTCTTTCTAACTCTGCTTTTAATTCAGCGTACTCAGCAGGAGTTAAAGGTTTACCATCCACTGGCGATCGCGCTTCAATAACGATCTCCGTTCGTAGTACCTCCTCTGGTATATCCTCGGCTGGCGGTAAAGAAAAGGCTGGTCTTACAGCAAATCCTGCTGCGATCGCCAAAAATGAAATATGTAAAAAAGAAAGTAGCAAAAATTTCATTTTTTGCTCTCTAAAAAAGGAAAGAGAGAATTTGCGGCTAATGGATACTTTTAATCTAGATAATCAATTACCAGATTACTAGCGTGTTTTCTACATCAGCCAGCGGGTATAAATATTTACTTTTATCCTGGTGACTATCTCACAAATCTTCTGCTAAAGCCAAGACGAGATCTATGGGATTGCCTCAGAGAGGCAGTGAGGAGCGATTGCCAGCTAAGCTATCCCGCAGTTATCGTCTTTTAACTTTGTATCAAAACTAATCAACTTGCTCGGGCTGTTACCCAATCAAGCTGATGTGAGAATCTAAAACCAGCTTAGGGAGATTTGGTAGGAGTTGGCGTAGCAGTTGGCGATGTCGCAGGAGGAGTAGTTGCTGCTGGTTTAGGAGTAGCAGCAGGAGGGGTAGTTGCTGCTGGTGAAGGTGAAGTAGCAGGGGGGGTAGCTTCTGGGGTGCTGGTTTGTTGGCAAGCTCCCAACATAGCAGTTAAACCGAGTCCTAGAGCCAGAGTAACGATTTTCTTGTTCATAAACTCCTTGGTTACCGATCGTCTCACAATTTGTAACTAAATGATAATAACAACTCTTGATTTACTAAGCTAGCTTCATTAAACAAGTCTTGTTGTCTTCGTGAAGCAAAGCCTTCGCATTTATCAACTATAACCCCAGAAGTCCTTTAAAAAGCCTAGCATCGCGATGTTTTTAGCGATCGCAGAAATGGGTTGTACTCATCACCACACCCTAAGCAGCCTTGTTACGTAGGAAGCTGCTCGATATTTGATGTTAAAATCCTGTCAGAACACCGAGAATAAAGAATATAAACATCACATAGAAAACGCCTGACCAGCTTTCCCATCCCTAAAAATATCCTTGCCACTGCCAGTCAGCGAAAATTTATTTAATCTAATTGGTAAAACTTATGTCGGTTGGCCCAAAATCTGCTGCTTCTAGACAAAAGCACTTTTCCCAGAAATCAGCCGTTACTTCCATCCATAGCCAAAAACAGCGCAGAAATAGCCGTTCGGGGGAATTTTTGCGTTTGGTGGAGGAAACCACAAATTTTCCCGCTCGACAACAAACCGCAAAACTGCTGCTTCCCAAAACTCAACCTTACTCAGTTGAATTACCTAACCAGTCAGACGTTAAAGTATTACCCCAAACCGAATCAATTCCTACATGGTTACGTGCCTTCATAGGATTGCAAAAATTTTCTAGCGTGACGACTTTTTTGCTAGCGGGTGCTGTACTGGTAGTATATGGCACTACTGTATATACTCAGCAATTGTGGAGCCGAGAGTATCGGAAACTGGAAAAATTGCAACGGCAAGAAAGACAGGTCATTGCGGCTGGTGAAGTATTGAAATATCAGCTAGCCAATCAAGCAGAAAATGCAGATGCCGGTTTAGTTTCTCCCCATCCAGAGAATAATCTATTTCTAGAAGCATCACCATCTCGACCAGCACCAGAAGGAAATAATCTCTCCCAGCCAATGGCTAATCCGAGTTTAACTCCCACTCCAGTAGGATATTAGAAAGAAAAATTAAAAATTAAAAAGTAGGTCTACTTTT
Source organism: uncultured bacterium (assembly GCA_964546365.1). Taxonomy (GTDB): domain Bacteria; phylum Cyanobacteriota; class Cyanobacteriia; order Cyanobacteriales; family Aerosakkonemataceae; genus DATNQN01. Next base: position 15,633 of record CAZJJR010000091.1, read on the forward strand.
TTGATTTTGATTGGTTAGGAGTTCGAGCGAGCAGTAAATCGAGAGGGATAATAATGGTTTCTGGTGAAAAGATACGCTTATTACCGATCGTAAACGGTTACAGAGGTTACTTTTTGTGTAAATAGTAAGCTAATTTTAATATTTCGATCGTTATGGCCGATACCCTTTTTGCCAATCAAAAAATCCGTCAAAACTGCTGCCAATCAAAGGAGCGGTATATTGGTTATCTAAATTCGGAACGAGTGAGGTTTTACTATGGCTTCTAGTCATCCACCTTCTTCTGGTAATGGAAAAGGCCGTAGTAAAACTAGAACGCGGCGACCTAAAAGCAGCAGGCGTCAACCAAATTTTTTGAATATAGCGCCACCGAAACTGCCTAAGCAGACTGATTTGCCGATGGGAGTTGCCAAACTAACTCAAATCATCGGTTCCGCTTCACAACAAGATTTTAAGGTCGGGAATATTAGCGATCGCGAACAAAATTTAAAAATTAACCAGCCGCCTCAAAATCTCAAATCTATCCTCAAAAACCCTCAATTCAAAAGAATCATATTAGTATGGGCATTTTTGGTATTGAGTGGATTGGCGCTGGGTTGGAACTTGCATCGCTTACAAATGGTGCGTGGCCCGGTACTGGCCAGGGCTGCCAAGCAACAGCAAATGGTTTCTCTGCGCCCTTACGTACCTCGTCGTCCGATCGTTGACCGAAATCAAAACGTTTTAGCGGTCGATCGGCCAGTGTATACTTTATATGCCCATCCCAAACTATTTAAAAAATCCAAACAAGAGATTGCCACCGAATTATCAAATTTTATCGGTAAAACACCAGAAGAATTACTAAAACAATTTAATATCGCTGAAAGTGGTATCAGAATCGAAAATGCCTTGCTCGAAGAAGTAGCCGATCGAATTACTGCCCTTCGCGTGGATGGCTTAGAATTAATTCCCCATTATTCCCGCCTCTACCCCCAACAAGAATTAGCAGCAGACATAGTTGGCTACGTCGATATCGACCACAAAGGACAAGCAGGGATAGAACGCAGCCAGCAAAAACTATTAGAACGTTCTGTCAAAGCAGTGAGACTCAGCAGGGCAGGTAACGGCGCGATGATGCCCGATTACGCACCGATGGGGGTATTGAGCTTCGATGATTTGCAATTGCAGCTAACCATCGATAGCCGCCTGCAAAGGGCGGCTCGTGCTGCCTTAAAAGAAAAAATCGAACAATTCAAGGCCAAACGAGGCACCGCGATCGTGATGGATGCACGGGATGGTGCTTTACTGGCACTGGTTTCCGAACCTTCCTACGATCCCAACCATTATTCTAAATACGATGTAGGTCTGTATAAAAACTGGGCGCTCACAGACCTTTACGAACCAGGCTCTACTTTTAAACCGCTTAATATAGCGATCGGATTAGAAACGGGGGCCATCAAACCAGAGAGTACCTTTGTTGACACCGGTACCATTCGCGTCGGTCGTTGGTCGATTAAAAATGCTGAAGGTGGTGGACGGGGATCGATAAATATCAGCGAGATCCTGCAAGTCTCTAGCAACGTGGGTATGGTACAAATTATCCAGCAACTCAAGCCCAGCGTTTACTACGGTTGGCTAGAAAGACTCGGACTCGGACAAGCAGTGGAAACAGACTTGCCTTTTGAAGCTACCGGCCAGTTAAAAAGTCAAGAAAAATTTACGATATCTCCGATCGAACCAGCTACTGCTTCTTTTGGCCAAGGATTTTCGATCACGCCCTTACAACTAGCACAATTGCATGGTGCCCTCGCTAACGGTGGCAAATTAGTTAGTCCTCACGTAGTTAGAGGTTTAGTTGACTCTCAAGGACAAATGCACTGGCAACCCACGTTACCGACAAATAGACCCATCTTTTCACCAAAAACCACGCAGACAGTTTTGGAAATGATGGAAAATGTAGTCACGAATGGAACCGGAAAAGCTGCTCAAATTCCCGGATATCGAATTGGAGGTAAAACCGGTACGGCGCAAAAAGCCAGTCCTAAAGGTGGCTACTTACCTGATGCCAAAATTACTAGCTTTGTCGGTATTCTGCCAATCCAAGAACCCCGCTACGTCGTGGTAGCTGTCGTAGATGAACCGAAGGGTAGGGTTTTTGGTTCAACAGTAGCAGCACCGATCGTTAAATCGATAATGGAATCTTTGATTAGCATCGAGCAAATTCCACCCAGCCAATCAAATCAACCATCAAATCAGTAATATCTCAACTTTAATGACGGTAATTTGAGATTTATATTTTTACGATCGTACTTTTACTAACTTTGCCATCCACATTTCTGGCGGATTGGTATAATATTCTATTTCTTCAATTTGATAAACGCAAGAACCAGAACTTTCTTGCAAAACTAAATAATCTCCCTGCTTGATACCTTTTCCTTGCGCTGTCATATAACCACCATTACCTTCTTCAATAGGATCGAAAAAGTAATCTAAAGCTGGTTGGTATTTCCTGTAATCGTGTGTTTTACGAACAGGTTTTGAGGAAGTTGCTGAAGGTAGCATAGTCGATAACCAATCGAACATAGAGTTGGTATAGTTAAGTATGAAAACCATAATTTTTTAGGATCGATTCGGAGAACATTAAAAACAGCGAGCGAAATTAAATGACCTTGTGATTTCAATCTTGCCCACCAAAAATTGGGCATTACTTACAATCGTAGAAAATTTCAACAAAAAATCTTGTATTATTATCATAAGGTAAGTAAAGAAATATAGAATGAGTAAATTAAAACAAAATATTAAAAATCTTCTCTTCGTAATAAATACAAGTCGAGCAAAACAGAGTTAAAAAGCCAGAACTCAGCAATTTAGAATAAGCGCAAAATGATTGCTTACAAATTTTATAGTTTATTTTTTCTCTTAACCTTCCGAAAAAATGGTATAAAAAATCTTAATTTTTCCCTTTTTCGGGTGATGAGAGCAAAAAATAAAACCTATAATCCGATCGCTAACAACGTACATTATTCATCAGCTGCTGGTGAATTAACTCTTCATAAACTAGCATAATGAATTTCTATAGCTGACTCCTTAATGATTCTTCGCAATTTATTTTGCTAGTAAAATTTCCTCCTAAAATCACCCGTCGGATAGATATCTAACTCCTCAACTGACTATTTTTAATTTGTTCCCACATTTGTTGCCAATTTTTAGCAGGTTCCGCACAATTAAGACCCTGGCAAACTAAACCAATACTACCTTCTGGTAGATGTTCTATCACTTTGTAAACGGCTACGGGTAAATATGTATTAATTAGAGATGACATCCGACCCGAATCAGTTCGCACCAGGGTGTGGTTAAGATACCAATCTAAACCTGCAAATAAACTCGGACAAGCTTGGGGAGATTCCTTCATCGGAGTAATAAAAGCTTGTAAGCTTTGTTGGGCGCGATCGAGATATTCTAGATTTTCAGTCAGTAAAGCTAGTTGCACTAGATTAGCGATCGCCACACCATTAGGAGAAGGGGTAGCGTTATCACTATAGTTGCGTTCCCGCACCAAAAGTTCCCGACTAACATCGCTCGCAGTGTTGTAATAACCTCCTAATTCAATACTCCAAAGAAATTTATCGAACTCCTCCTGCACCTTGATGGCTTTTTCTAACCAAAAATCAGCCGTTGGAAATTCGTTTTCTTTCGCAGCAGTCAATTTCAACGCCGCTTGATACAAATCCAGTAAAGCTTTAATAAACAGCGCGTAATCCTCTGACTGGGCTAAAACTGCTGGTTGACCGTCATAATTGAGGCGATGAAAACGATCGTTCACCCATTGACGCTCTAAAATAAAATGGGCAGCTTTCACGGCTGGAGACAAATATTCCACTTGCCCAAACGCTACATAAGCTCTTGCCAAACCGGAAATCATCAAGCTATTCCAAGCTACGATCGCTTTAGGGTCTGTCACGGGAGGGATGCGTCCCGGCCAGTTATTGCTTTTTGCCTCCTGATTATTACGTGCTGGTGGGAAAGTTTCCACAGATTCCGGTTTTGCCCCGTAGCGCACGACGAACAGTTTTGCTAAAGCAGCTTCTACCTTAGGAGATAAATCACCGGAATGGCGACATTGTAAAACGTTGCGTCCTTCAAAATTGCCTTCTTCGGTTACCGTAAATTGCGCTTTGATTTCTGCCAATTCTTCCGCAGCGAGTAAACTTTCTAATTCTCGATAACTCCAAACATAAAAATCCCCTTCCTCCGGTTCTGCTGCTGTAGCATCGCTAAAACTATCCGCATCTTGAGCAGCATAAAAATAACCTTCAGGGGCAGTCATTTCCCTTTTCAACCACTTTACCGTACCTGCGATCGCTCTTTTTATCGCAGGCTCCTCTATACCGCTACTCCACAAATTAGCCAGATACTCTACGATCTGACCGTTGTCATATAGCATTTTTTCAAAGTGAGGCACCGTCCAAGTCGGG
>CAZJJR010000092.1:0-20040 GCA_964546365.1 uncultured bacterium
ATTATTTAAATAGGATCGCTATAGTAACTCAAGTTGTTAATTGATATTAAGTAGGGTGCGTCAGATAGCAAAATTTTGGATATCATCGCTAACTGTTATGGTTCTGACGCACCATCCAGCCTAAGAACTTGCGTTAGTAGATAAACAGTAATTCTGGAAATGAAAGTTCAATATTTTTGATAAACTACTGTTTGAGAATTTTGACCGAAAAAAAGGGTTTAAAGACTCCCCTTTCAAGGGGAATCATCAAGAAATTCTCCCTTATTTCAAGCTGTGTCCTTTCAAGACCCAGCCAATCTAAAATCTAAAATCTAAAATCGAATGACCCAATTGGGCAAGCGTTGAATTAAACATTGTCAGCTTCTCTAATTACCATTCGATCGGGCAAAATGAGAAGCACAACACAATGCTATATCATAAAACAGTAAAGTTTATTTGGAAATATATGCAACCAAAATGGGTCTTCTCTTGGGTAATTGGGCTTTGGATATTTAGTGGGAGTAACGGACAAGCTGAAACTGCAAATAGCATGACAACTTTTCCATTGTTTGAGAAAACAAAGCCTAGTTTAGAACCCAAAGAAAAAGAACCCGTTACATCAGTTGTAAATTTAGAAAAATTTTCCCCAAGTTCTCCCAGCCATACACCAGGTTTATCTGCGTTATTTAATCATCAATTACAACAACAACCTATTTTAATTGCTGCTCCTGAAAACTTCAACCCTGGTTTGCGTTTTCCACCTCCTAGCCCACCAGAAATACCCAAACCACCACGAGTCCTTCGACCGCAACAAACGATCGACCCACTACTAATACTTGAAAACCTGCAAATTGATTTTCGTGACGACTTAGATAATTTCCAGCAGCATAATCAAATTATCGAACCTACCTTTCAATTTCGTTTACCAAATAACCAAAGAATTAGGTTAAGAACTGGGTTTAATACTTTTGAAGGAGTTGGACTTGAAACAGTAACGAATATTCCAATTCAGATTGGCTGGGAAGGAAAAGTTGGTAAATATACTTTCCAAGCTGCGGGAGGAGTTGACATATTTAATAGATTGCCAGTAGCTTTAAATTTTCGCGGTCAAATAGATAGACCAGTTTTTATTAATTTAGATAAAGAATATCAGTTGGCATCAGGTTTGTTTACTTCATTAATAGTTGAAGAAGGGCCATATAAAGCTAATGCCCAAACTTTAGAAAATGGAATTGCTTCTTGGCGGCTTGGCCCAAACGTGTATTGGCAAATTGACCGCCATACCAGCTTTTTTTCGCTGTACCGTTGGGGATTTTTTAATGATGGAAATTACGAACAACAGTCTTTTAGCAGATTAGAACGTAAAATAGGATCTTTTTACGTAGCTGGTAATTTTTTTACATGGCGTTTTGAAAGCGATCGTCAAGAAAGCGGCGGCTATTTTTCACCACCTGATTTTTTAGTTTATAATGGCGAAATTGGTTGGGAAGGAGACATTTTTCAATTTTTACGCTGTCGGGTAAGTACCACTTTAGGGCGACAGCGACTGAGAGGGGATATTAGCGGAGGTAACAGCTATCAAGCTCGCTGCACGGTAAAATTTTCCGATAATGCAGAGTTAGACCTCGGTTACGGTTTTAGTAATGTTCGCAATTTAGATACTGGTGATAGTCCTTATAACAATCGCTCTTTAACAGGTCAGCTAAGAATTAAATTTTAAAGGGATTGCAGTTAATCTGTCAATGAATACCAATGGTATTGTATGAGAAGTATTATTATACAATCATGTTGGGCGTCCGTTAGATGTATGGGCGCATCAGGCACGTTGAGGGAAGTACGATTAAATGAGTGAAGATTTTCAGCCACCACCAAAAAATTTATCCCTGTTAGTAACAGTCGGGGGAATATTGACAGCGATAATTGCGATCGCGGGTTTAGAAAAGTTATCTGCTAGCCTGAAACAATCTCCGCCGCAAGTAGTTTCTTCTCCTACGGTAACAACTGAACCGTCCGGGCAAGAAAAATCCCTCGCTCAGATGGACGCCCAATCGATGAAATTACCGGGGACTGCCGTAACTGCGACACAAATAGCAACGGTAAAAACTCCTTATATCGCTGCTAATAAAGCTTCTCTAACGCCCCAGGAATTGCAAATGGCAAAAACTGCGTGGGCGTATTTCCAAAATAACTGGAATAATCAGACTGGTTTAGTTAATTCAGTTGATAATTTTGCTTCAGTGACGATGTGGGATCAAGCTGCTGCGATCGCAGCTTTAGTGAGTGCTAAAGAATTAAACATTATTACTCAAAAAGAGTTTGAAACTAAAATGCAACGAATGTTGCAAACTCTCGCTAAACTGCCTTTATATAAAAAAGAACTACCCAACAAAGTTTACAACGCTAAAACTTTAATTCCCGTTAATTACGGTCAATTAGAAAAACGCGAAGAAATTGGTTGGTCTGCCATCGATCTAGGGCGATTTGCTATATGGCTAAAAATTATCGGAACGAAGTATCCCCAGTTCAAACCCCAGACGGAAGCTGTCTGGAAATCTTGGAAAATTAACCGCTTAACGAAAGACGGTCAACTATACGGTACAGCAATTGAAAACGGAAAAGAACAGTACAATCAAGAAGGCCGTTTGGGTTACGAAAATTACGCTGCTTTTGGCTTAAAATTGTGGGGTTTAAATGTAGATAAGGCTCTAGAATACCAATCCGATGCAGCGTTTGTAAACCTTTACGGGCAAGGAGTTCCCTATGATAAACGGGATGCCAAAAACTCCGGAGCTAATAATTACGTTCTGAGCGAACCTTACATTCTAGACGGCATCGAAACCGGATTTCAAGCATTACCAAAAGCTTATAGCGATCGCATTTTAGCCGCTCAACAAGCTCGTTACCAAGCAACCAAACAATTAACTGCTGTCACGGAAGACAATTTAGATCGCGACCCTTATTTTGTTTACAGCACTTTATTTGCAAATGGAGAACCTTGGGCAACCATTACAGATACCGGGAAAAAGTATAATAACTTACGATTTATCAGCAGTAAAGCATCTGTAGGTTGGTACGTAATTTACAATAACGACTACAGTCGTCAGCTGTTTAATTTCGTTCAAAACAACTTGCGATCGGACAAAGGTTGGTACAATGGTTTTTATGAAAGTTTGAATCAACCAAACAAAGCTTTAACAGCTAATAATAACGGCGTAATTCTGGAAAGTTTACTTTATAAAAAAGTAGGCCAACCTTTGATTGTTTGGGCTGGAGTGAAATCGCCTAGTAAATAGTGTAGCTAATTCGGGTTAACAAATTAGCGATATTATTTAATTAATTTGTTAACTCGAACTTTACCTTATCTGTAGAATTATAAAAGAAATCTAAATTTTTATCAATACTAGATTTTCATTCTTTAATTTGGGTAAACTCTATACAATAGATGATTTGAGATCGGATTGATGGCAGGGAAAATTTATCGAAAAAAATGGCTTAGACTGGTTGCTTTATCCTTAATAGTAGCAATCTCCCAATTTTTGCTGCCCGTTCATTTACCGAGAAAAACGTTTGCTCAAACACCTGAAGCTGCGGCTAGTGCTTGCGGTGCAATTACCGCACCCTTAACACCAGAAGAACAGACCTATGCTAAAACTGCTTGGCAATATTTTGTTACTAATTATCAACAAGCTACCGGATTTACTAATTCAACTAAAGGCTATCCTTCCGGTACTTTGTGGGATATGGGTAATTATTTAGTGGCATTAAATACGGCTAGGTGGTTAAATTTAATTAATCAAGGAGAATTTGACTCTCGTTTGACTAAGTTTTTAACCAGTTTAAGCGGATTAAAACTATTTGATGATACCCTGCCAAATAAAGTTTATAATGCAGCTACCGGACAAATGGTTGATTACGGAAATAATCCCGTAGAAAGGGGTATTGGCTGGTCTGCTTTAGATATTGGTCGAATGCTCGCTGCATTTCATATTATTCGTACCTGTCATCCTCAACATACGAACCAGCTTCAGGGAGTGCTGGCAAAATGGAAACTTGACAAATCTTTGAAAGATGCACAACTCTATGGAGCGCTCGTTCGACCAGACGGTAGCACTTTATTAGTGCAAGAGGGACGGTTGGGATATGAAGAATATGCGGTGAGAGGCTATGAACTTTGGGGTTTTAAAGCTAACAAAGCAGTAACCTTAGAACCGTTCAAGTTCGTTGATATTAACGGCGTACAAATTCCGGTCGATGGTCGCGATTATCAAACCACTCAAGCTAATAATTACGTAGTAAGCGAATCGTATATTTTAGATGGAATTGAATTTGGATTAGAAGGAGCTTTAAAAGAGTATGCTGCCAGAGTGTTAGAAGCACAAAAACGGCGCTTCGATAGTACGGGTCAATTAACGGCTGTTACGGAAGATAATATCGATCAACCACCTTATTTTCTTTACAATACAGTTTATGCTAATGGGGTTAATTGGGCAACAATTACCGATGAAAATAAGCTTTTTCCTCAATTACGCAGCATCAGTACGAAAGCGGCCTTTGGCTGGCGGTATCTTTATCCAAATAATGCCTATGCCCAACAAGTTTTTAATGCTGTCAAAGATTTACGAAGCCCGGAAGGAGATGGATTTTACGCAGGATTATACGAAGAAACCAAACAACCGAATAAATCATTAAACGGGAATACTAACGGATTAATTTTAGAAATTTTGTACTTTAAAGCAAGAGGAAATCGTCCGATTATTGGGCCAAATTCAGTTAGTTTTGCACCGCTGCCTTCCGGTGGTAATACCGCAACAAATACACCATCTAATCCGCCTCCTCCTGCTAATTCCCAAGCTGCGGCTGCACCTGCAACAACTCCACTACCTCCCACAAATACAGCGGCTGCACCTGCAACGACTCCGCCACCTCCTGCAAATACAGCAGCTGCGCCTGCAACAACTGCAAAGCCAGAACCTACAGCAATTGCAGTCGCCCCGATCCCGTCAGTAGGTAGACCCCAATCATCTGCTTTGCCGGAATTATCTAAACCTTTGACTGCGGTAGAAAGGCGTTATGCAGAAGCGGCTTGGAGTTATTTTAAAGCTAATTATCAACCGAAAACGGGGTTGGTGAGCGATCGCGCTGACATCAAAGCTGCCACTTTATGGGGAATGGGAGATTATTTAGCTGCCTTGCACGCAGCGCGATCGCTCGATATCATATCATCTCAAGAATTTGACGATCGCACTCGGCTTTTATTAGGCGCATTATCTAGATTGCCCCTATTTGCAGGAGAATTACCCCAGCGAGGATACGACATTCGCACGTTGCAACCAGTAGATTACGGTGGAAATCCAGTACCGGAAGGAACGGGTTTTTCCGCGCTGGATGTCGGGCGAATCATGGCAGCACTTTATAACTTGAAAAACTACCATCCCGAATATACTAATGCCGTTGATAAAATTTTGTTGGATTGGTCTTATTTGCGAGTAATTAGAAATGGATTACTTGCCAGCGCAAATGTCGAGAAAGATGTAAACGGACGCACGCTAACTCGCGTTAATCCCGAAACTCGTTTGGGTTATGAAGAATATGCTGCCCGTGCTTTTCAACTATGGGGATTTGATGTCAATCGTTCCGCTGTTGGGGGACAGTATGAAACAGCATCGGTAGAAGGAATGGCAGTACCGATTAAACGCCGTCGTCCTGATGTTAATTCTGAAGTAAACCAGTATACGGTTAGCAATCCTTTCTTGCTATATGGTTTGGAATTAGGATTCGATCCGCAAATGCGATCGCTTATCGAACCAATATTCAAAGCAGAAGCAGAACGCTACCGTCGCACCGGGAAATATACTGCTTCCGGCACTACTTTAATCGATCGACAACCGTACATCATTCATAATACGATTATCGGTAAAGGAGAACCTTGGGCAACCCTAGCGGCAGATGGAAACAAGATATCAGACGATAACCGCGTTGTTAGCACTGCCACCGCTTTTGCTTACTACGCTTTATTTCCCCAAGATCGATATGCCAGGGAACTATTCCAAGGTACTACAGATTTATATAATCCATCGCTGGGCTATTACGAAGGTTTTTATGAAAAAACTGGGAAAACTGCCTTTGGTTTAACTAGTAATACTAACAGCACGATATTACAATCAATGCTGTATATAGCAACTAAACAACAGCCATTAATTCGTCCGGAACGATCGATGAATTCTCCTTGGTGGCAGGAAGTTTCTAAGAGAAATTCCGGACGAGGTTTACCCGAAACTGCCAGCCAAAAAGCGCGATTAATTTCTGATAACTTAGGAACTTATTGGGTTTCCACAGACAAAGAAACATCTCCCACAGCAGTAAGATAATCGACTAATTTATGGCAACTTATTTCGGAAAACGTAAATCCCAAAAATGGTCGAAAATCTCGCTGCTAATGGTAGTAGGAAGTAGCGTTGCAGGGTGGCAAAATTTAATCGCTATTTCTCAACCGATTCCCATCGTTCAAATACCGAGCATACCAACTTCGCCAATACCCGTGCCAACAATAACTCTACCCCTAACTCCGCCAATTACTCCCCAACCAATACCCACACCAACACCTGTAGCGCCTCTACCCAGAGGACTGCCAGCACCAGTAGAAAGTTCACCACCTATTGCACCGCTACCCAGAGGATTGCCAGCACCAGTAGAAAGTTCACCACCTATTGCACCGCTACCCAGAGGACTGCCAGCACCAGTAGAAAACTCACTACCTATTGCACCTTTACCAAGGGGACTACCAGCCCCTTTAGAATAACAAGTAAGTTTTCCCTCTGCCCAATAAAAAGGTTTTTTATCGCCAGTATGGGAAAGCCTTCACGACGCTCTGAAAATATTCTAACTAAGGTTAAATACTTTCATTGAGGTCGCTCCCAATACAATTATTTTAGCAAACCTGCTCGATCGAATAGAGACGGACGTACCCTAATTTTTTGATTCTAATTTTAGGTAAAATGACAAACCCGGCTGCGATTGTTGAAAATTCTCCCTCTTTTTCAGGTAACATTAGCTCTCGCTTGAAAGAGAGGACTTTGCTATTCCGCTATTTAGCAGAAATCAATCTAATTTTTGGGGCTTGGTATTTATATTGGCGCATCAATCATTCAATTAATTTTGATGCGTTATGGCTTTCTATTCCATTGCTGCTGGCTGAAATTTATAGCTATTTCGGCGGCGTAATGTTCATCATCGGTTTGTGGCGTCCCGTAGTCAGACAGGTGAAATCTTTAGATCAATTAACTCCACCTTTACCCCGCGAAGATTGGCCGACTGTTGATGTATTTATCACCTGCTACAACGAACCGACAGACATTGTAGAACCAACTGCAAAAGCGGCTTTGGCAATGGATTATCCGGCAACAAAATTGCGGGTTTACGTGCTGGATGATGGCAATTCGCCAGAAATGCGAGCGATGACTGAAAGGCTGGCGATCGAAGATTTGCAATCGCCGCTTTTACAGCAGGAAGCCGATCGAATTGATGCCCAGCGATCGCACTTAGTCGCGCGCCTGCAAGAATTAGATAATATTCAACCGGATATTCAAGCAGCGGAAAAACTTTTACAGGAAGATGCGAGCGAGAGGGCTGAAATCGGTTTGATTCAACGCCTGCGTCAATTTATTTTATGGCTACCTCCAGAATATGGCAGCATTAGCGATCGCTTAAATAAAGAACGGCAATCGCTTGAAGAAGCAATTCATCAAAAAGAAATTGAATTAACTGAACTTGCCCGCTTTCGTTATATTGCTCGTCCTAAACCAGCAGGTAAAGCACATCATGCTAAAGCCGGAAATATCAATCACGCTATTTTTTCTGGAGAAACATCGGGAGATTTTATTTTAACTCTCGATGCCGATCACATTCCCAAACCGCAATTCTTAAAACGAGTTTTACCTTATTTCTATAACTATAATCTTTTTAATGGTAAATACGAAAAAAATCGGATTGCCTTCGTCCAAACTCCCCAAGATTTTTATAACATTCCCAATAAAGACCCCTTCGGACATCGCGCCAACTTATTTTACGGCCCGATTCAGCAAGGAAAAGATGGCATGAATTCCGCTTTTTATACGGGAACAAATGCCATTATCAGGCGCGATGCTTTAGTTAATGTCGGATTGCAATATTTTGCTGAAGAATTTGAAAAAGATGCCAAGCGTTTAGATGAATTTGACTTAGTTGGTGGTGTATCTAGCAATAGCATTACTGAAGATATGAACACGGCGATGCGTTTGCACGGTGCTGGCTGGAAATCGGTTTATCACAATGAAATTTTGGCCGAAGGATTAGCACCCGACGATTTGAGTTCTACTTTGAAACAACGGTTGCGTTGGGCACAGGGTACTATTCAAGTGCTATTGCGAGAAAATCCTTTTGCTAAACCAGGGTTGGGTTTTTGGCAGCGCTTGCAATATTTCCAGACGATGTATAGCTATTTTTCGGGTTTTGCTACCGTGATTTTTCTGGCTTGTCCGATAATTTATTTTTTAACTGGTATTATTCCCGTGAAAGGCTATGGCGCAGATTTTGCCATTCACTTTATCCCCGCTTTCGTGATGAACCGTTTGACATTTTTATCCGCAAGTTGGGGAATACCAGCAGGTGAAGTTTGGCGATCGGAACAATACGCGATCGCATTATTTCCTTTGTTTATTCAAGCGGTTTGGAGCGTATTTACCGGACGACCGATCAAATTTCAAGTCACTCCTAAACAGCGACAAGCCGGAATTTATCTGCGACTAGTTTGGCCGCAATTATTGGTATTTTGTCTCACGATCGCAAGTATACTTTGGGCCTTGGTCTGGTTGATAATTGGCGAATTACAAAATCCTAATTGGGCGCAACCTTTAGCTTTTGCTCTCAATCTTGCTTGGTCTATCTATAATTTATCCCTTCTATGGGCGATCATCCGTGCTGCTGTTTGGCAACCAACAGAAAATGCTTAACTTCGCTCAGAAAATAAGCAGTTTTAGCCAGAAAAATGCCAAAATACTTGTAAGTAGGTAACAATAAAATAGTAGGGGCCTAAAATATGAGTCCGGTTGTTAAAATTCTCCAACCTTCTGGTACTATAGACGCCGTTAAAGGTAATCAACTGCGTCGAGACATTAGCGATATTATGGAATCGAAACCCGATATCGTATTAATTGACCTTCAAGATGTGAAGTTTATGGATAGCTCTGGTTTAGGTGCTTTGCTATCAGCATTTAAAACAGTGCGAAGTGCTGGTGGGAAACTTTATATCTGCTCGGTTAACGACCAAGTAAGAATGTTATTTGAATTAACTAGAATGGATAGGGTGTTAGAAAAGTTTGCTAATCGAGATGAGTTTAATCAACAAGTACTTGGAGCAACTTAAGGAAAAAATTGAAATGGAGTAAATTAGGATTATTAGCTAGTAATCCTAATTCCTAATTACCTATTATGCAAAATTAATTTTTAATAAAGATAAATCATCATCCAAAATTTTTTGAGAATTTAAGTTTTGAATATATTGAATAATTAGGGTCAAATTAGAGCTAATAGCCTGTTGTTGCTCGACTAACAAATTAACAAAAGCATCTAATCCCCAAATTTTTCCATCTGGCTGATGAATTTCGTAAGCACCATCACTAAAAATATATAAACTGCTATTTTCTGCGATATCGATATATTTATCCTCAAAATCGGCATCGGGGAAAAAGCCAATTGGTAAACCCGTTGAATCTAACCGCTTTACTTCATTTTTCGTAGCAGACAGAAGTATCGCTGGTGGATGGGCGGCATTGGAATAAACCAATTTGCCATTAGCTCGATTATAAACTCCGTACCAAATAGTGAAATATTTTTCGCCTTGGTTGCTCATTTGGAAAGCATTATTAAGTGCCATTAAAACTTGGCTGGGTTGATAAAAATTAGTATTAGGAAGAGATTGCGATCGCAAAACATTCAATACAGACACGGAAAGCAGCGCCGAACCCACCCCATGTCCCGACACATCCAATAAATAAATCGCTAAATTATCGTTATCCAACCAGTAATAGTCAAAGCAATCTCCACCCAAACTCGCGGAAGGAAGAAAAATTGATTCGGTTGCGATCGATCCTTTTAAAGGAGAAGGAAGTAGCGATCGCACGTATTCAGCCGCCTCATCCAATTCTGCTTGTAACTTTTCGTTCAGTACCTCTAAAGCTTCCTTTTTAGTTTGCAAATCTTGATTCAGGATTTGCAATTTCTGGTTTAATTCATATAACCGCAAACCAGCACGTACCCGCGCCTTCACTTCCTCCATTTCGATCGGTTTGGAGACAAACTCATCCGCTCCCGCATCAAGTCCTTTAACTCGTTCATCTACTGCTTCTTTATCGCTTCCCTTTCCCTTGGCTGTTAGCAAAATAAAAAATGTAGTTGATAATTGTGGCTCGGATTTAATTCGGCGGCAAACTTCTAATCCATCCATTGACTCCATCACCCAGTCACAAATAATCAAAGCCGGATGGTTAAGCTTTGCTTGTGCGATTCCTTCTTCACCATTGCTTGCTAATATGACATCATATCCCTGATTTTGCAGAGTTCTTTTTAAGATAGTTCGCAGCGTAGGATCGTCATCAATTATCAAAATTTTCACCATTATAATTTAAGTAAAACTCTCTGTCTTCTAGTTTATTATGTCATTATCATTATATAGTGTTGGTAACTGAACAGTGGTGCAAAAAATTCATCTACGAGTTAATACGGATCTTACTGCTTCCGACCAAATTTTATTATGGTTCGAGCAATTGAATTCTCCCCCCATGTCGAACCAAGCAACTTGGTGGCAATGTCAAACAATGCTGCAAGAAGGCTTTGCTAATATTGTCGAACACGCTCATAAAAATTTACCTCCCGAAACCCCGATCGAAGTGGAAGCAATGCGTTTTGATGAACGTATAGAAATTCGGATTTGGAGTTATGGCCCACCTTTCGATTTAGAATCTGAATTAAGAGAGATCCCGGAACTTGAAGATAATTATGGAGAACGGGGACGGGGTTTAAAAATTATATCTGTTTTAGCAGATAAACTAAGTTATGCTCCCGCAGAAGATAGCCGAAACTGCTTATTTATGATGAAATATTATTAGTTTGCTTAGTTATCAAAAATGCTTCAATACTGCTCAAACTTTTTTCTAACTCACTTACGAGTTCGGCAGCACCTTCCATATGTTGTTGACGAACCAATTCTTCCAGTTTGGTTGCGGTTTGGTACATAGCCGTGATTCCTATATTGGCGCTAGAACCTTTGAGGTGGTGTGCTTTTCGTTCGATTTGCTCAAAATTATGAGTTGCGATCGCGTTTTTTAATTCCTCTATCTGTAATTGGGCGTTTTCCACAAACATTTGCAATAATTCTAATTCAAACTCTTCATTATTTTCTGATATTTCGTGTAACTGTTCCCAATTAATCTCAAGTAAAATTTCATGGTTGTTAAAAACTGCTTCTTTAGGTAAGTTTGCATTTTCTTCTTTGGATATTAGTTCGCTCCAACGCTGGAGTACCGATACTAATTTTTCCTTTGACACTGGCTTGCTTAAATAATCATCCATACCCGCATTTAAACATTTTTCTCGGTCTTCTTTCATCGCGTTTGCTGTCATCGCTATCACTACTGGGTTATGTCCGATAAAACGAGAAATTTCCTGACGGCGACGAATTTCTCGCGTTGCTTCAAATCCATCGAGTACGGGCATTTGGCAATCCATAAAAATTAGATCGTAAGGAACTTTTTCTAAAAGTTGTAAAACTTCTTCACCATTAGCAGCAACATCGGCGCAATAACCTAAATTACTTAGCTGTTTCAAAGCTACTTTTTGATTCACCAAATTATCTTCAGCTAGCAAAATTCTTAACTTGTGTTTGGAAGTTGATGATTGGTAGTTTTGCTCTACGTTTTCGAGCGTTTCTTCCTCTACGGGTTCGGACTGAGTTTCTAAAATTGAAATAATCGTATCCAGCAACCGAGATACCTTAACAGGTTTTACCAAATAAGCAGCAAATCCTATATTTAACGCCTGCTGTATTTCATGCCGTTGATTGGTAGAAGTTAGCATAATTAAAGGAAGGCTAGCTAAGGCTGGATTATCTTTAATTAATTTTCCTAAAGTTAGGCCATCAATTTCAGGCATTTGCATATCAATTAAAGCAAAATCATACAGCTTTCCGCCTTCTGAAGCCACCTGTAAAAACTGCAAAGCTACGGCAGCGCTATCAGCCTCGTCTATTTGCATTCCCCAGCGCGTAGCTATATGGGTAATTACTTTCCGATTAGTAGCGTTATCATCTACTATTAGAAGCCGCAAACCAGCTAAATAGCTAATATCTTTGACTGGTAAAGTTGGCTGGATCTGTTTAGTAAAAGACACGGTAAACCAAAACTTAGAACCTTTACCAAGCTGACTTTCTATGCCAATTTCTCCTCCCATTAAATTTACTAACTGCTTGCAAATAGCTAACCCCAAACCCGTACCGCCATACTTGCGAGTGGTGGAAGCATCCACTTGAGTAAACGGAGCAAAAAGTTTATGTTGTTCTTCAAGAGGAATACCAATACCCGTATCGGTTACTGAAAAATAAATTGTTGCCGTAGTAGCATTTTCCGATTGTAATTCAGCCCGAATAACTACTTCGCCAGAACTGGTAAACTTGATGGCGTTACCAGTTAAATTCATGATAATTTGTCTTAAACGTCCCGCATCTCCTTGGAGATGGTTTGGCACGTTTCGGAATACTAAAGCAGCGATTTCCAACCCTTTGGCATGAGCTTGAGGAGCTAGCAAATCTAATACTTCTTCAATGCAAGCAGATAAATCGAAATTTAGTATTTCTAACTCCATTTCTCCTGCTTCGAGTTTTGATAAATCCAAAATCTCATTAATCAGGCTTAAAAGAGCATCACCGCTAATCCGAATTGTTTCGACAAAATCTTGTTGTTCTGAGTCTAAAGGAGTTTCTAATAATAATCCAGTCATTCCCAATACTGCATTCATTGGCGTGCGAATTTCGTGACTCATATTAGCCAAGAATTGAGATTTAAATCGCGATGCTTGCAGTGCTGTTTCCCGCGCTTCTACTAACTCATTAATTACATCAGTTACCATTACGATGCCGCCAACTTCACCTTCTGGGTTCCGCCACGGGTGAACTGCCCAACGCAGATAAATTTTTGAACCATCTTCGAGATCGAATACGTCTTCAGGGTTAGAGAAAGCTTCGCCTTGAAGCGCTCGTTGACAGATAGTTAACAATCGCTCGGGAATATCTGGAAATATGTCATAATGACTGCGACCAATTATAGATTTCCCTTCTAAACCATAATCTGTTAACCATTTATTACTATGGGCAACGTATCGCATTTCCCTGTCAAGCATTGCCATTGCTACGGGTGCGATCGCAATAATTTGTTTGAGTTGTTGCTGTTCTCTTTCTAAAGCTTCTTCGATCAGCTTGCGTGCAGTAATATCGGTATCTGTTCCCGTCATGCGGCACATATTTCCTTCTGCATCTTGGAACGCTGTACCGCGAGAAACAAACCATCGAATACTGCCATTTTTATGGAGCCGACGATGTTCTATTTCATATTGTGCTGTTTCTCCTGATAAATGTAGTTTAGTAGCATCTAAAACTAGTTGCAAATCATCAGGATGCACTAAAGAAAGCCAACCGTCTAAAGTGTTAGGAATATCAAGTTCTGTAAAGCCTAACGCAGCTTTAATTGTCGGGTCGATATAAACATCGTTAGTTAAAATATCCCAGTCCCAAACTCCTATATCTCCAGCGCTAATTGCTAGTTCGTATCGCTCTTGACTTAACCGCAAAGCTTCTTCTGTTCGCCTGCGATCGGTAATGTCGTCGAGCGTACCGTAAGTACCGATTATAGAACGATCGTCATCTAGCGCAAGATGGACAAAAGCTTCCATCCAGCGGAAACCACCGTCCTTAGTTAAATACCTAACTTCGTAACGGTAATATTCATTTTGACGTTGAATCAGCGACTGAAAAATTTCTAAGTTGCGTTGCCTATCCTCAGGATAAATATAATCTAAAAAGTTTATCCCGATGCTTTCATTAACAGAAAATCCCGTAATCTCCGTCCAAGTAGGATTGAGAAATGTCCATAAGCCTGTAGGATCGGTTTGGAAAATAACTTCTTTAATATTATTAACTACAGAACGATACTTTTCTTCGCTATCCCGTAGCAATTCTTCTGCGTGTTTTCGCTCAGTACGATCGATACCCGTACTAATGATATATTCAACTGCTCCTTCATTATCCAAAATAACAGTATTCGACCATTCAATTAGACGACGATCTCCATCTTTTGTGACCCAATAACTTTCGTATTGATTTCGAGATTTACCAGTTAGTAATTCCCGCAAAAATCCTCGAACTACCTCTACCTCTTCCGGAATCAAGAATAAGTCCCAAACACACCTACCTCTTACTTCATTAAAAGAGTAGCCTGTTGTCTGTTCGCAAGCTTGGTTAAAACGAAGGATCTGTCCTTGCGGGTTAAAAACTACTACTAAAGCACTGGCTGTATCGATAACGGCAGAAATAAAATTCCGCTCTTGTTTTAGGCTTTCTTCTACTTGTTTGCGTTCGTTAATTTCTCGATAGATAACATAGTAGACAGCAGCAAGAATCGCAAAGCTCGAAAATATGGCGATTAAAAAAATTGATATTGATTTATGAGCGATCGCGCTAGCAGCAATTTTTCGCTGATTTAATAACGCTCTTTCTTGCTTTTCCATTTCTTCAATCAGGCTGCGAACTTCATTCATCAAACTTCGGCTCTGATTAGTTTGGATTTCTGCCAATGCTGCCTCAAATCCCCGCTCTTTCCGCAAACGCACGATTTCGCTGAGTAAGTCAATTCTTTTACCGATTAAAGGTTTTAAAATCTCTAATTTATTTTGTTGTTCGGGGTTGTCGGCAGTTAATTTTTTAAGATTTTCAATATTTTGATTTAAACCGGGAATCGCCGTGTTATAAGGTTCTAAATAAGATTCATTTCCTGTAAGGATATAACCGCGCTGTCCGGTTTCGGCATAGGTTAAGTTAGATAAGACAGATTCTAAATTTTCTAGAATTTCGTGGCTTTGCTCTACCTGTTGAGAAGTATAGATAAGTTCTTCTATACTCCGATATGAAACTACCCCGATCGCGATTAAAATTGCTGATGCTAATCCAAATCCGATCGCAATTCGCTTGAAGAATCCCCGGCGTTTTTTATTTACTTTTGTTTGCTCGGTGTTGATAAGTGTTAAATTTGCTAAATTACGTCGCAATTCCATCTGCTTGATGACTGCGCGACCTAAAATTCGCAATGCTTCTAATTGTTCTGGAGTAAGATTTCGCGGTACGCGATCGATAACGCAAAGGGTGCCCAGCGCTTGTCCTTCCGGATTAATTAAAGGTACTCCAGCATAAAACCGGATGTGAGGATCGTCAGTGACTAAGGGGTTGGTAGCGAAACGATCGTCATCTGTCGCATTAGGAACGATAAAAACATCAGATTGCAAGATAGCATGAGCGCAAAATGCCAAGTCGCGGGGTGTTTCCAAAGCTTCTAAACCCTGCTTTGATTTAAACCATTGGCGATTAGTATCGATCAGACTTACTAAAGCGATCGGAGTCCCGCAAATATATGAAGCGAGGCGAGTAAGGTCGTCAAATACTTGTTCGTCAGGAGTATCGAGGATGTTATACTCCCTAAGCGCTTTAATTCTTTTCGCTTCATTTTCAGGTAAATTTGCTTTCATTTGTCTGGTTGGATCTTTTTAACTAACTAGCAACTTACATTAATTAATTGTTCAATTTAAAATTTAAAATGGATATTTCAGGTGTAAGATAATCGATAAGCGAATCACCCTTTATTTATTTCTCCCCATATTTCCCTTTCCACAACAATTAACGATCGCAGCAGTTCCCATATGAATTTAACTCAGCCATTAGGGTCAGTAATTGAAGGTTCCCTGAGTGAGGGGTTGTTAGTCCGACTTCATCCGGATGTCATCGTCGAAGATATGCGGGTAGGGAAGTTTTTGGTAGTAGAAGGAGTGCGATCGCGCTTTTTCTGTATGTTAACCGATGTGGCATTAGGAACTTCTAGCCAGCGCATTCTCGCTAATCCCCCGGCAATTGAAGATGATTTTTTACGAGAAGTTTTAGCGGGTAGCGGTACTTACGGAACGATCGAACTTGCCCCCATGTTAATGTTTACCCCCACACCAGAACCAGCTGGTTTTTACATTCCCAATGGGAAAACTGCCAAAAAAGTGCCCGCAGAAGGCAAAGCAGCATTAGCATCATTTCAGGCACAAAGCAGCGAAAATGTAGATTTGCGCCCGGTTAAAACGATTCCCAGCCATTTCAGCCAAGTATACGATGCTTCCGAACGAGATTTTCGCACGGTTTTTGGTTGGGAAGACGATCCCCACAAGCGAAATTTCGCGATCGGTCAACCTTTAGATATGGACGTTCCCGTTTGTATCGACTTAGATCGATTCGTGGAACGCAGCAACGGAGTATTCGGGAAATCCGGAACTGGCAAATCTTTCCTCACCCGACTCGTATTATCTGGGATTATCCGCAGACAAGCCGCCGTTAACTTGATTTTCGATATGCACTCGGAATACGGTTGGGAAGCTGTCTCGGAAGGTAAACAATTCAGTACCGTTAAAGGTTTGCGTCAGTTATTCCCCGGACAAGTGGAAATGTATACCCTCGATCCCCAATCTACCAGACGGCGAGGGGTGCGCGATGCGTTGGAACTTTATTTAGGTTACGACCAAATCGAAGTAGAAGATATTAAATTAGTCGCCCAAGAGTTGGGTTTGTCGGAAGCTAGTCTGGATAATGCCAATATCTTGCGGGGTGAGTTCGGCAATTCTTGGATTTTGCAATTGCTGAACATGACTAATGAAGATATTAAGATGTTCTGCGAGGAGAAAAAAGGCCACATGGGTTCGATTATGGCCTTGCAACGGAAACTCCTGCGACTGGAAAATCTTAAATATATGCGATCGACTTGTCCTCAAAATTACGTCAGTCGCATTTTGCAATCTCTGGAAGCCGGTAAGCACGTAGTCGTCGAGTTTGGCTCCCAGTCGGATATGCTCTCTTATATGTTGGTAACCAATTTAATTACCAGGCGCATTCATAAAGAATACGTCCGCAAGGCAGAACTATTCTTGCAAACTAAAAATCCGATCGATCGCCCTCAGCAATTGGTAATTACTATAGAAGAAGCCCACCGCTTCCTCGATCCCGCAATCGTGGGAAGTACGATTTTCGGCATTATCGCCCGTGAAATGCGTAAATACTTCGTTACTTTGTTAATCGTCGATCAGCGTCCCTCGGGGATCGATAACGAAGTGATGTCTCAAATCGGTACTCGGATCACCGCCTTACTCAACGATGAAAAAGATATCGACGCCATCTTTACTGGGGTATCTGGTGCTGGGAGTTTGCGATCGGTATTAGCAAAACTCGACTCCAAACAACAAGCCTTGATTCTCGGTCACGCCGTCCCCATGCCCGTAGTAGTGCGTACTCGTCCCTACGACGAGAAATTCTATCAAGAAATTGCCGATACTTGTTGGGCAGAACGTTCTGATGAAGAAGTTTTTGCCGCAGCTGATGCTGCTAAAGCGGATTTGGGATTTTAGGGAAAGGGGAAAGGGAAAGAGCAGATTTCCTTAAATTTATTACCTTTTTAGGTAAAGTGGTGTATAATAATAATAGTGCTTGTTTAAAAAGATAAAAAACGTCGCTTCGGTTAAGCAAGGGTAAAAACCTCTGTTTTGGCAGGAAAATCAAGGCTGGCGGTAGTTGCAGCCGTTAGTTAAGTAAGGTGGTCTGGTAAACTCCGCCAAAAAAGTTCGGTTTTTTCACGTATTTCTGACTTTTCAGTCAGGGTACGGTTGATACATCATTGTAAATAGGACTAGATAAACTCCTGGTTTGCCACGATAATTTACAGCAAATCTGGGGAATATTAATAATAACAGTGAACCTTTTATCCTTCATCCCTGTCTAAACCCCTGACATTCTCAATACCGTGTATGAGGATGGGATTGTTGGTTCGTCGTCGAGTCCACTTATCACCTGAGGTCAGCCGCAGATGCTTATAACGATTCTCGCCGCATAGGGTAAATACTTCTCCAGGAGGAAGCAGTTGCCCTTGATTAGAAGGACAAATTTAGTGCCGAAACAATGCTACCTTCGGGTTTTGGTATTTTGAATACCTGTTTTGGGAGAATCCAATGCAATTATATCTAACAGTACAGACAAAAGTGTTGTTTTCGTTCCGATCTCCTACAACAGATCGATCTTTTCAAGGGGTTAATTGACTACAATGAAAATTAGTAAAGTCATACCGACTTCGACTTTTTCTAATTTCAGTCAATCTGTCAGTGAGGAAACAGCCATATTTTGTTTTAATGCGGAAATTAGTTCTGGTTTTTGGCAGTTAAAACTAAAATCCTTCTTAAAAAACAGTGGCTGAAGTTACCTCTTCTTAATAGAGGGGTGGAATGGGAAAGCCAACCCTCCATTAAAAACTGCCAAGCCTTTCTGTTGATTGGAGGACAAAAGCATATCAGGGCAAGCACAGTTTTCGCCCCAATCCGCTTTTCCCAGATGGCCTGATTATTATATTTTGCCAAAAAATGAGTAGGCAGGCTCTACATCTGTGGCAAGATGAACGTTTCGAGCCAGTGTAGTTAAGCTTTTGTTAGAATAAAAAATTTCCTTACTGGTTCCTCTTCCGATTCGCTCCAGCCACCAGTTCGTTGTTTGTCTAGAGAGTTAAGACGCACCTATGCCAACAGTTACTACCGAAACTAATAATACTACCAACCAAAAATTCACGGCAGATATGGTTCGTACCTATCTGCGTGAGATTGGACGAGTCCCCTTGCTCACCCGCGAACAAGAGATAGTCTACGGTAAGCAGGTGCAGCAAATGATGTCTTTGCTGGAAGCGAAGGACGATTTGGCGACCAGTCTCAAGCGGGAACCGACTCAGCAAGAATGGGCCGATCGCACCGAGATGACCGAAGATGGTCTTCGGGAAGCCATCCGACGGGGACAACGCGCCAAGCAAAAGATGATCGAAGCGAATTTACGCCTAGTAGTGGCGATCGCGAAAAAATACCAGAAACGCAATCTAGAATTCTTGGATTTGATCCAAGAAGGTACTCTGGGATTAGAACGCGGTGTAGAAAAATTCGATCCCATGCGGGGTTACAAGTTTTCTACCTATGCTTACTGGTGGATTCGTCAAGCGATCACTCGCGCGATCGCTCAACAAGGTCGTGCCATTCGGTTACCGATCCACATCACCGAAAAGCTCAACAAAATTAAGAAAGTACAGCGAGAACTGGCGCAGCAACTCGGTCGCAGCGCTACTCCCGCCGAAATCGCCCAAGCCTTAGAACTCGATACCAGCCAGATTCGGGAATATTTGACGATCGCTCGTCAGCCGATTTCTCTGGATGTACGAGTAGGCGATAACCAAGACACCGAATTATCCGACCTACTGGAAGACGAAGGCCCATCTCCGGAGCATTACATCACCCAAGAGTCCCTCCGCAATGACTTAGATGAACTCTTGGAACAACTGACCCCGCAGCAACGACAAGTGCTGACCCTGCGTTTTGGATTGGCAGATGGAAATGCCCTTTCCTTAGCTAAAGTAGGCGAACAGCTTAACCTCAGCCGTGAGCGCGTCCGCCAACTAGAACGTCAAGCCCTCGATCAATTGCGGCGTCATCGTGCTAATGTTCGAGAATATCTGGCTAGCTAAGCCCAAGCTAATTAATCTCGTGGGATGGGTAGCACCTTCTGGCTACTCGTCCCAAATTTTTTTGGAGTTAAGTAAGTAAGCAGGAAGTTCTCACAGAAGAAGATTTTACCTAAGTTTACTTTTAGTTAAATACTTCTGTTTATCAAAAAAATGGGTTGAAAACCCCGTCGTTCTACGACGGCTTTATCCTTTT
>CAZJJR010000093.1:0-218 GCA_964546365.1 uncultured bacterium
CTTCTATGAAACAAGAATCTCCCGTTACAGCGTTAGCTTAACGGGAGAGTGTCAATGATTTCATCAATCTTGGGGAAATTAAAATGATATTGGTTGATATGCGATCGTAATTGCATTGTTACCGTATAGTAGTTCGTTCGGATAATTAGGTAATTTTATGGGTCACTCTTCTGCGTTGCCGATTAATGTTAATCCTATTAAGTTTGGTACGGATGGCT
>CAZJJR010000093.1:248-19926 GCA_964546365.1 uncultured bacterium
ATTATCGGGGCAGATTTTACGTTCGATCGCGTTGCCTTGGTAGCGCCAGTCGCGGCACGAGTTTTGGCGAAAGTTTACGGAAGCGGTACCGGGAATCGCAAGATTATTGTCGGTTACGATCGCCGTTTTATGGCGGAAACTTTTGCTCGCAAAGCTGCCGAAGTGGTGAGTGCGGCGGGATTTGAGGTTTTGTTATCCGAAACTTACGCCCCTACTCCGGCTTTTAGTTTAGCGGCTAAACAATTAAATGCTTTGGGCGCGATCGTAATGACAGCCAGCCACAATCCAGCACCATATTTAGGCTTGAAAGTCAAGGGTGCTTTTGGTGGTTCGGTTTCCCCAGAAGTAACTAAACAAATTGAAGAATTGTTAAAAAACGAAACAGTAGAAACTACCCAACAGGGAAAAGAAAATACATCATTAACGATGTTCGATCCTTGGCCGAATTACTGCGAAACTTTAAGAGCTAAGGTAGATATAGAAAATATTCGGGCTGCACTCGCTCAAAATAAAATCACTGTTTTTGCTGATGTAATGCACGGTGCGGCGGCGACTGGTTTGGAGAGGATTTTAGGTTTGCCAATTCGAGAAATTAATAGCGATCGCGATCCTTTATTCGATGGTGGTGCGCCGGAACCTTTACCGAAATATCTTTCTCAGCTTTTCCGCGTTATCCGCACTCACTATCGCACTCAAAAAGCTAGTTTAGCAGTTGGTTTCGTGTTCGATGGAGACAGCGATCGCATTGCTGCCGTTGACGGACAAGGTAATTTTTTAAGTTCTCAAACATTAATACCGATTTTAATCGAACATCTAGCAACGCAAAGAGGTTACAAGGGTGAAGTTGTCAAAACCGTCAGCGGTTCCGATCTAATGCCCCGCGTGGCATCTTTTTATAATTTACCATTGTTTGAAACTGCAGTCGGTTACAAATATATTGCCGATCGAATGTTAGAAAGAGAAGTTTTGATCGGCGGTGAAGAATCGGGAGGTATTGGTTACGGAACTCACATTCCGGAAAGAGATGCTTTACTATCAGCCCTCTATTTGTTAGAAGCAGTAGTCAGATCGGGAGTGGATCTAGGGAAAATTTATCAAAATTTGCAACAAAAAACCAATTTTTACTCGGCTTACGATCGGATCGATCTACCATTAGCTAACATGGCAGTTCGCGATCGTCTGTTATCTCAACTGCAAAGCAAACCATTAACAGAAATTGCCGGACATTCAGTAGTAGATTGCAATCAAATTGATGGATATAAATTTCGTTTAGATGATGGCAGTTGGTTGATGGTGCGCTTTAGCGGTACCGAACCAGTTTTGCGATTGTATTGCGAAGCTGCCACCTTAGAAGAAGTTTATCAAAGATTAAACTGGGCGAAAGATTGGGCTAATTCAGTTTAATGAAAAAGAATTCAGGAGTCAGAATTCAGAATG
Organism: uncultured bacterium; assembly: GCA_964546365.1. Classification (GTDB taxonomy): domain Bacteria; phylum Cyanobacteriota; class Cyanobacteriia; order Cyanobacteriales; family Aerosakkonemataceae; genus DATNQN01. Next base: position 1,686 of record CAZJJR010000093.1, read on the forward strand.
CAATCAGCAGGAGCTTCAGAACCGCCACTGAAATTGTTGCCCAACCGAATTTTCAGTTTGGTTGGGGTGCAAAAACGCCGTTTATTCATCCGCCAGTCGCACTCCAATACAATTGGAGAATTATGGCTTCTGAATTCTTCTTCAATCATTTCTAGAGATCGGCATCTTCAAAACAAATTAACTTTCATCCAATCACTACAGATAACGGCGAGCAAAACATATATTTATCCAACACAAGAATTTCAAACTACATCTGTGTTTATCTGTGGATATCTGTGGTAAAAAATTCCTTAACTACCAACCATGAACCATCAACCAAAAAAGTTAGTTGTTGCAACAGGAAACCCTGGCAAACTAAAAGAAATGCAAGCTTACTTAGAAGGTTTAGAGATTGAATTAACTCTTAAACCAGAAGAATTAGAAATTGATGAAACCGGTGATACCTTTATGGCAAATGCTTGTTTAAAAGCATCCCAGGTAGCAAAAGCAACAGGCGAATGGGCGATCGCAGATGATTCCGGTTTATCGGTAGATGCTTTAAATGGTGTACCAGGTCTTTATTCTGCTCGTTACGGAAAGACTGACACCGATCGCATCGAGCGACTACTGAGAGAATTAGGTAACGAAGAAAACCGACAAGCCGAGTTTGTTTGCGCGATCGCGATCGCTCGTCCCGATGGTTCCATTGCTTTAGAAACGGAAGGAATTTGTAGGGGAGAAATCCTTCACGCGCCTCGCGGGAACGGCGGATTTGGTTACGATCCGATTTTTTACGTTCCAAATCGACAACAAACTTTTGCAGAAATGACACCAGAGTTAAAGCACGAAGTTTCCCATCGCGGACAAGCTTTTAAAGCTTTGTTACCCCATTTAGAAAGAATGATTAGGGGATAAATACCAGTTAACTTAAGCGCTATCACTTTTACTATTTTGGCAGGGGGCAGGGGGAAAGATAAATGACACGGTTAAAGTGAATTGGTAAAAAAAGAGGAGGGATGGGGAGAAGTAAAAAGTTAAAAGTAGAAAGTCACGCATTAAGTTCTTTTAACTTTTTACTTAGTTCTTTTTACTTCTCCCTTCATCCTTCACCCTTTATCCTTCAGACTTCATCCTTTCCCTAAATAGCTTCCATATTCTTTTCGCCCGTTCTAATCCGAATTACTTGTTCGACGGGCGAAATAAAGATTTTACCATCACCGATTTCCCCAGTACGAGCGGCAGCAATGATTTTGTCAACCACTAAATCCAGTTGATCGTCTTCGATGACAACTTCTATTTTGAGTTTTTGGAGAAACTCAACGGTATATTCGGAACCGCGATAGCGTTCGGTTTGACCTTTCTGGCGTCCAAATCCTCTTACCTCAGAAACAGTCATCCCGACAATACCTGCATTGACTAACGCGATTTTTACTTCGTCTAGTTTGAAAGGGCGAATAATCGCTTCGACTTTTTTCAACTTCTTGACTCCTCACTTAAGTTTCTATGCGTTGAGTGCAAAATAATCTTTTATTTTAAGTCTTCCACTTGCTATCAGTGGCACTGCGTAATATTTGCTTTAACTATCGATTGACAAGCAATCTGCTCCTTTCCTCGTGTAAGTCACCGTTTGAGAGTACCACATCTAGGTTGGTATTTCATTTTTTAGTATTACTGCAAATCCTGAGATTTTTGTAGCGATCGTTACCAATTGCTTAGCAGGTAGTAGGTTTTAGGTGGGGGACATTGGCCCCTTTTTGGCAATTTGCGGGATCGGGGCGAGGGAAAGGGGAAACTCATGATAAATTATCTTCAAAAATTTACCGACGCGAGATTGGTAGCCGTATTCGCTACGGGAAGGCTTCGCTAACCATATCCCTTTCGTTAACGAAAGGTAACTCTAGGTGTTGCACCAACCCTATATTGAGAGATAATAGAGATGAAATCGGTTAAAAATCTGCTTAGAGGACTTTCGATCGCAGTTTTAGTGACGATCGTACTCGTTATGGTACATCCGGTAAAGTCCCAGCAACCAACGTTAGGGGAAATTTACGAAGTCATCAAAAGCAAACAATTTGTTGACCTCACCCATACTTTTGAACCTGGTATTCCCCATTGGAAAGGTTTTCCTGATGAGAAGCGAGAAACTATTTATTGGTACGACCCAGGTGTAGGTAAGCTGGGTACGGGTTTTTGGGCAGAATATTTTTGCCACGTCGGACAGTGGGGGACTCACGTTGACCCGCCAGCACATTTCGTGAAGGGTCTGCGAACGGTGGATCGGTTGGATTTGAAAGAAATGATTATGCCGCTAGTAACGATCGACGTTCATCAAAAGGTAGCGCAAAATCCAGATTATACGATCGCAATGGCAGACGTAAAAGCTTGGGAAGCAAAACACGGTCTCATTCCCGCAGGTGCATTCGTAGCAATGCGAACTGATTGGTCGAAACGTTGGCCAGATCCGGTAGCAATGCAAAATAAAGATAGCAACGGTATTGCTCATTATCCTGGTTGGAGTATGGAGGTACTCAAGTATCTCTACGAAACTCGCAAAATCACTGCTTCCGGTCACGAAACAACCGACACCGACCCTGGTATCGCTACTAGCAAAGATGATTATTCCCTAGAAACTTATATTCTCAAACAAAACCATTATCAAATTGAGTTATTAGATAATTTGGATAAAGTGCCGGAAGCAGGTGGTTTAGCGATCGTAACTTTCCCTAAACCGAAAAACGGTTCTGGTTTTCCGGCAAGAGTTTTTGCGATTTTTTAAGAATTCAGGAGTCAGAATTCAGAATTCAGAAGCTAGGAATCATAAAGCCCTTGCTTTTGAATAAGGTAAATCTTCGCTCTCAAAATCCCCCTTTTTTCTAGTGAAGCGGCGCGTTAGCGCAGGGATTTACGAGGATCTCCAAATTTGTTTGGCTTGGTTCTCAAAAAAATTATTCTGAATTCTGAATTCTGACTCCTGAATTCTTTTCCCTAAACACTTGCGATCGCACGCTTTTGTTTTTGTGGTAGTTTTTCTTTCAAAAAGATACCTGCTGCTACTAATAAGGCGATCGCAACTGCGCCAATTCCCAGCGGACTGGGCAACCAGAATACTGCTTCTAAATGGTTAATCGTACCTGGTTGAAGAGTCCAAATGAGTTGATTTCCGTTATCTGCAACGGTGGGAGTAATGCTGTTTTCTGCTTTAGTGACGCTGCGGACACCCGAAGGCGTGTTTAAGCGGAATTCCAGTTGGAATAAAGAACTCGGATCTACTATGACGCTACCATCGGAAGAGAGAGTGGTAAGCGATCGCAAATCCACATCGTAAATCAAACTATTCCGAACTGCCAGCAGAAAGTTCCCTTGTCGCAAATTTAGATGAGATTTGACTTCCGGTAAATCTACATAATCAGCATTAGCCTTTTCTGCTTTTTTCTTGTCAATGGGATTGAAAAATTGATTAAATTTCTGCTCTAACTCTTGCCCATTATTAAAAGGAATAGCAACAGTCAATTCCCGTTCCGATATTCGTTTAGTATTACCCCTTAAATCTTTAGCACGTTGCTCGATGCTATTTAACCATTCTTGGGCTGTTTCGGCACTAAAAGCAGTGAACTTTTCTTCCAATTTAATATGCTGGATAAACTCACCTTTATTAGTGCCAGCAAAGTTTATGCCCAAATCGTACTGAACGCAACCACTCAGCAATAGTGATGCTAACAACACTATCCACAAAATAGGCATTCGCACTAAACGACGAACTCCTCTTTCAACATCAAACTTATTCTTTTTAATAGTTAAAACGGATGATCTCATTGCACTTCCTCCTCTTATATTGCCTATTACCTTTCCCCTTGCCCCTGCCCCCTGCCCCCTGCCATTTTTACTATAGTGAAATGGTATATTAGCTCTGTCGTGCTGCAACTCCTAGTTTTTGGAATAACATACTGGGTAGATAAGCACCGCCACCGATCCATTCTGGGCGATCGCTTAAATCTACTAAATTTTGAAACGCTTCAAAAATACTACCAGCCACCATCGTATTTTTCACCCGTCCGACGATTTGGCCTTTTTCTACTTTGTAGCCCAAATCCAGGTTAACGGAGAATTCCCCGGCTAATTGATTGGATTGTCCCGCACCTAGCACTTGATCGACAATTAATCCTTCTTCCATTCCAGCAATTAAATCATCAAGTGAGGTTTGACCGGGTGCGATACAAAGGTTTACCATATCAGGGCCGGGACGAGATAATCCGCCGCGAAATCCGTTACCAGTAGATTGACAATTTGCACGAGATGCCCATCGTTTATCCCAGTAAAATCCCTTTACAGTGCCTTGGTCGATGTATACTTTGCGACTGGTGGGAGTTCCTTCATCATCGAACGCACAAGCAGATGGCCCGATGCTGGGGTCTTCAAACAAGGTGAGGCGTTTGTCGAATAAAGTTTGACCTACTTTATCAGCGAGGGGAGAAGCTTTTTGGACGACAGTTTGCCCGGATAATACGGTATCAAATAATCTAGCGATCGTGCTAGCAGCTGCTCTGGGAGTGAAGAGAACGGGGTAAGAACCGCTACTGATACTGGTTTGTTGTTCTGCCCAACGATATTTTTGCAGTAAATCTTGCAAAATGCGATCGCAATCGGGAACTCCATCACGAGCTACATCATAACTATAAACTTGCAGAAAATCTTCGCCTCGGACTAAATTACCCGATAAGCTAGCGCTGACAGTTTGAGAAGTTCTTTCGGCGTAAACGTTCTGGCTAGTGGCAATTTTAATCGATCGACTGCGGACGTGAAAACCCACATCTACCAGAATATCCGAGTTGTAGTCGCGGACTTGACTAATTAAGCGATCGCCCACTTCCACCAATTGTTGAGTGTTCGGAGGAGCGAAAGTACTCTTTGGTGCGGTAAGATGTACATCTGTGGCAAACTCAAATTCAGCCGCATCGCCAATTTCCGACGTTTGCACTGCCGCATCAACTAAATCTTCCAGCCTAGTTAAATCCGTAGAACTAGCAAAACCGAGTTTACCATCACAGATCACTCGCAGCGCTACCCCTTGCAAAGCCTTTGTTTGCAAGGACTTGAGGCGATTGTTTTCAAATGCGATCGGTGTATCTTGGCTTGACAGGTAGTATACTTCCGCCGAATGCGATCGGCCAGATGCCAACTTAAGAATCTGCTCTAGTGTTGAATCGCTCACAATTTCTATTATCTCTTTTCATTCCCTCCCAATTTTACTAAAATCGGTGGAATAGGGGGAGAATTACTGAGATTTTTTCTGATTATCAAAACAGAATTCAGGAGTCAGGAGCCAGAATTCAGAATTTTTATGACCCCGACTAAATCGAAGATTTAGTGGTTTTCAATTAGTGGTGAGTATGAATCTTCCACTAATTGATTCTGAATCGGAGAATTCTGACTTATGAATTCTTCTTCAACGATTTTTCAGATAATTTTTCACCAAAACCGGGACGGTGAATAATAGCGATCGATTATCGCTTGCTTTTTCAATTAAACCCCGTTTTCGCAAAGACTGTACTGCTTTCAAAAACTCAGCATTAGATAAGGCTAATTCTTCCGGTTTGTGGAAAATATCAGCAGCATCTTGATTTGCACTCCTAGCTCCCCAAAAGAGCGATCCTTAAACTCCCCAAAAAAACAATCGCACTTTAAATCCTCCCCATCAAAAAGCTTTGCTGTTATTAAACACTTATTGTGGTGGAATAGTCCATTCACAATCAAAAGTTTTATTGATTAATTTTTTTAAACTAATTACTTTAATATTTTCCATTGTGGATTTCACCTGATTTACTCTGGATATCAACAATTTCATAGCCAATATCTTTTAATTCTTCTGTTGAAGACACAGAACCAAAATAATCATAAGCATCCTCAATTTTTTCTTTATCTTCTGGAATGGGCATATCCCAACAAACAATAAAATTAGTTACAATAAAAGGATGATTATATTCATCAGTTGCGGAGAAGTTGTTGTGAGTTATAGAATTAACTTTATTCTAAAACATTAGGACTTACGCACTGAAACGAAATCTCGTTGGTCTGGGCATCGGTTATGAGGCTGAAAAGCTCATTATCTCGTTGAAGATTTGGCTGAGTGCGTAAGTCCTAAACATAAGGAGTCAAACATTTAGCGAACAATTCATCATCACCGCACACCACATTCCCGCGATGCAAATACCGAATCAGTTGGCGTTGCAGTAGAAGCTTCTGTTACTAATATCACTTCTCCTTTTTTATTAGTTACCCATCCTTGCGCTTCCACAATTTGATGATTATTTATTGATACTTCTGCCACTGTTTCACTCACTTGGTCACCTGCTTTTTCACTGCCAAAAATTAACCTGGGTCTTAAATCTAACCAAGTGGCTTTATCGGGAAGTAATTCTAAAGGATTAGGCGGTAGACCACCCCTACCGGTGACAATGAATCGATCCTGCTCTCCTCTTTTGGGGCGACAAGTAGAAGCCACTAATTTGGTAGCATCAACTAAATTTGTTGGTAAAGCGAGTAAGCCAGAAGCAGGATCGACATCGGGTGTATTGACGGATATAGTACCGCTTAAAGAAGAATCTGCACCTGTAGCGGTGATGTCGCTACTGGGTAAGTTTTTCGGATTTAAAAGGATCGGATCGTCAGTATTTAATATAGCTTGCAATTCTTGTCTGGTGCGTGGTTGTGCCCCAAAGATAGATTGAGCGTTGATAGTAATATTACCACCTTTGGAATTAATGGAATTAGCACTGATATCGCTATTTTCTAAAGCGGCGAGGATATCGGTGTTGAGGATTATGTTGCCGCCGATAATATTTTCGCCTTGTGCGTTGGTGCTGATGCCGCTATTTCGACGCAAGATGAGAGAACTAGCTTGCAACTTGATGTTACCCTCACCTCCTATAGTATTGGAGCGAATTTCGGCTTGGTTGTCGAGATTAATAATATTAGCATTAACCTCTAAGTTACCTGCTCCACCATTTCCTTTACTGCTGACATCCAATCGAGCTTTATTAGTAATAAAAAGGGAATTGGTGGTGATGTTTACTCCTCCTGAATTTCCTTCTGCTTTCGATCCCACCAAACTTCCGGCTCTACTAGGTATTCCATCTTTGCTTTCACCATCAAAGGAAACACGATCGCTAGCTACTATGGTGATTGTACCCCCATTTCCCTGTCCAGCAGTGGTAACATCCAGTCCAGCGCCATTGGTTACAAAGAGGGACTTAGCGGTAATACTGATACCACCAGCATTGCCGATCGCATTCTCTGCCAGAATACTATAAGCTCCGCTGTAGGCTCCATTTTTGCTTTCACCATCAAAGATGACACGATCGTTAGCAAAAATTGAAATCCCACCTGCATTCCCCTTTCCAACAGTGCTGGCATTCAATTGAGCGCCATTCGTAACTGATAAAGAATTGGTAGTAATGGCGATCCCACCTGCATTTCCTATGGCATCTTGGCCGACTAAACTGCTAGCGCTGGATGTATTTCCATCTGTGCTCTCACCATCAAAAATGACTGTATCGCTAGCAATAATATTGATGCTACCCGCATTCCGTTTTCCTGATAAAGTATTGGCATTCAGTCGTGCGCCATTAGTAACGAAAAGAGACTTTGTAGTAATATCAATCCCGCCTGCATCGCCCTCTGAATTTTCTCCAAATGCCAAGCTAAATATACCGCTGGCAAATCCATCACTTCGTTCAGCATCTAAAATAACTCGATCGCTAGCAGTAATTGCAATCCTACCTGCATTCCCCTGTCCATAAGTGCTGGCATCTAATTGAGCCCCATTAGTAACAAAAACGGACTTGGCGGTAATGTCAATCCCACCTGCATTTCCTACCGCACTTTTTGCTACCTCGCTATAGGTTGCACTTGAAGACCCATCGCTACCTTCACCATCAAAGGTAACTGTATCGCTCGCCACTATAGTGATGCTACCCGCATTTCCCTGCCCAAAAGTGCTGGCATCTAATTGAGCGCCATTAGTAACAAAAAGGGACTTGGTGGTGATGCTGATTCCACCTGCATTTCCTACCGCACTTTCTGCCAACACCGAGCTATTAGCTGTAGTGGGTAATTGATATTCATCATTCCCCACACCATCAAAGGAGACTGTATCGCTCGCCACTATAGTGATGCTACCTGCATTTCCCTTTCCCCTAGTGCTGGTAATCAGTAGAGCGCCATCGGTAACTGAAAGAGATTCGGTGGTAATTTTGATGCTACCTCCATCCCCTTCTCCGCTAGTGGTGGCACTTAGTTCAGCGCCATTGGTAACGAAAAGAAACTTACTGATAATACTGACATCACCAGCATTTCCTACGGCATTTTCTCCCACCACCTTGCTAATGGCTGAACTAGGTACTCCATTTTTTCTCTTACCATCAAACGAGACTGTATCGCTAGCTTGTATGGCAATGCTTCCTGCATTACCGCGTCCAAACGTGCTGGCGTTTAGTTGAGCGCCATTAGTAACGGAAAGGGATTTGGTGGTAATGCTAATCCCGCCTCCATTCACCGCTATATCCTCATCCTCTCCGCTTACCCAGTTTGTAATACCACTGGGTAATCCATTTTTTCCTTCCCCATCAAAGGAGACGGTATCGCTGGCCGCTATGGTAACGTTACCTCCATTCCCCTGTCCGCCACTGAAGGCACTCAGTTGAGACCCATCACGAACAGACAATGATTTGGTAGTGATGTTAATCCCTCCTGCATTGCCCTTGCCCAGCGTACTGGTATCGATTTGAGCATCATTAGTAACGCTGACGGATTGGGCTGTAATGCTCACACCTCCTCCATCTCCTACTGCGTTCTCTCCTACTTGGCTTTTGGCTCCACTGAAAGTTCCATTCAATCCCACACCATCAAAAGAGACAGTATCGTTCGCCACAATGGTGATGTTGCCTGCTTTTCCCTGTCCAAAAGTGCTGGCATTCAGTTGAGCGCCATTAGTAACGCTCAGAGATTTAGCAGTAATGCTGATATCTCCTGCATTTCCTGCTGCGTTCGTTCCCACCGTGCTAAAGATTCCTTTGATAGATACATTTGGTGCGACACTATCAAAGGAAACCGTATCATCAGCCACTATACTAATGTTTCCGGCATTTCCCTTGCCGATGGTGTTGGTAATTAGTAAGCCATCAGTCATATTCACAGACTTGGCAATAATGCTAATTTCTCCGCCATTTCCAATAGCAGTTGCGTTTACGAAGCTGGCGGCTGCACTGGGGCTTCCTTTGGATGTTGCACCTTCAAAAGAAACCGTATCGTTAGCCACAATAGAGATGCTGCCAGCATTCCCCTGTCCGCTAGTGCTAGTAACCAATTGAGCGCCATTGCTAATGCTAACAGATTTGGCAGTAATGTTAATATCGCCGCTATTTCCTATCCCACCAGCACCGATAATATTTCCAATTCCACTTGATGCCATTGCAATACTCTCACTACCAATAAGGGAAATATCGCCTGCGATCGAATTAGCTGTTCCTTGTCCTTTTGCTATCCCTGCAATCAGCAAACTATCTCCCGAAATATCGATATTTCTGCCAGTAATGGCAATAGTCCCGCCACTATCAGCAAGTACGTTAATTCCCGCTTTATTGACAACTGACACATCCGCACGCGCCACGCTTTCAGGGAAACTAAAACTACTATCAGGATTAATTCCTACTGTTCCCTCTCCTGCTATTCCACCGATCTCCACACTACCGCCGGGAGCCTGTAAAATACCGCCATCAACGATCGCATTACCGCCTACCAATGCTAAACTTTTTCCTGGCAGAACCTGTAAAGGATTCAAGGAAATATCAAAACTTTGTGTCGTACCAGCTACACCAAATTCTTGACCTTTTCCCTCTACGCGAATCTCACCTGGATTGTTTCCATATTGCAATCCTATCGGTACATTAATACTCAGCAATGCTGAATTTTGTGGATTACTAGCACTAAACTCAACTCCATCACCAAATTTGATACTACTCGCCGTACTTACCAAAAACGAGCCGCCAATATTCAATCTGGCATTCGGCCCAAAAATTATCCCATTTGGATTAATTAAAAATAAGTTAGCCGTGCCGTTAGCTCGAATCAATCCATCTATATTAGATATCGATATCCCTGTCACCCGACTGAAAATAGTCTGAATATCGACAGGATTATTGAAAAATGCTTCACCGCCAGTGGGAATGGAAAATTCTCGAAAGCTATGGAAAAGGTTATTTCCGGCTCGATTACCATCATTTATCGTAAAGTTAAGATTATCGGTAGTTGTAACGTTGGTGGATAAAGTGCCGTCAGGAGCTATTTGTCCGAGCGCTTCACTAGTGTATGCCAAATAAAACAGGGCTAAACTACCTGCTATCCAAAGCGATTTCCTGATTTGAGGAGACAGTAGCGTTGGTAGATGTATCTGCAAATATGGCGTTGGCTGTGGCATGGAATCGATATCAACGGATGGGAAGATTATATGGCGATCGCACTCCCCAACCAATAAGAATCAACAAATTTTCACTACTACCCACTACCGCCAATTACCCACTAAAACATAAGGAGCCCAAAAATAGGGTAGCTTGTAGCGATCGCTTTTCAAAACAGCTAACTGAGCTTGTCTGAGTGCTTCTGCTTTAGTAACATCTAATTTAGCTAATTCTCGATAAAATTCTGTCATTAAAGTTGCAGTAGATTCGTCGCTAACTTGCCATAAAGTTGCGATGGTGCTGCGTGCGCCTGCTCTCACTGCTACTCCCGCTAATCCTAAAGCAGCGCGACTATCTCCATCGGCTGTTTCGCAAGCGCTGAAAACTAGTAATTCGATCGGTTGGTTTTCCGCTTGTTCTCCTCTTCTTCTTAATAAATTATCTAATTCTTTCACGTTAATTTCCTCGTTCCAGGTGAGAATAAATGTTCGGTCAGCACTGGAACTAAATTGTCCGTGAGTGGCAATATGCACTACTGGAAAAGGCACTGCATTGAGTGTTGCTTGGAAGTTTTTGTCGGTAAATTCTTGATTCAACAAAATTTCTGATGTAGATACTTGAGTTTTAATATCTTCTAATTCTCGCTCTACATTAGGAAGTTCGCTGAATCCTTGACGCGCTTCCGATAATCCCACAGCTAAGGCTTTTAATTGTTGAGATTCTAAAGGTTTAGGTGGTAGTAATTGTAATCCGGGAGTGAGAGCAATGCTGTATTTTTCGATTAAATATTGTTGTCCGTCGTGCAAAGCTGCCATCGGAATGTTGCGTAATAAGCCATCAAGAACAAACACTAATGTTTGCACTTTAGCATTTTTTATTTCTGTTTCTGCTGGACGGATAATCCAATCATATATTTGTTGAGAACTCCTCAAAACTAACTGATTGTTTCCAGCAATCCTGCCAATATCTTGTTGCACTTCATTTAGTAAATTGACGATTTCTTTTTCTGGGTTAATCGTAGCATAATAGCGCAAAGGTTCATTGGGTAATGCTAAGATCACCGCTAATTTTTGTGGTAAGATAATTGGATAAATTACGGCGGCTGTGGTATCTACTCGGTCGATTTGAATCGGTTTTGCATCGAGGCAAGCTTCTTGGAAAAAGTTTTCTAATTCTGCTAGTTGGAGTGATTCGATTACTAAACGGGCTTGTTTTAAGTTGTCTTGGTTGAGATCTCTCCCTGCCTCTCTTACCCCCCCAGTCCCCCTTATTAAGGGGGGAGTAGTAGAGGAGAGATTATCTAATAGTAAATCTACTAATTCTCGATAAACTGGTTCTACGCTTTCCCGAAAAGAAAACTGCACGTCTGCATTATCGGAATTGATAGCAACTAAATCACTGCGTAGGGATTTGACGGTTTCTACTGCTGTGGTGTAAGCTGCGATCGCCTTTTTATTTTCTCCCATTTGTTTCAGGAGTCTTCCTAACTGCCATTGCCATTTATAAGCAATATCGGAAGCGTTGATTGATTGAGCTAAAATAAGGGCTTTTTGCGTAACTTTTTCCGCATCTTTATATTGTTTATTTAGTTCGTAAAGTCTGCCCAAACTACCTAAAGCATAAGATTCGGATTGGGCATCTTTTAAGATTTTGGCTTGTTCGATCGCTTTGGCTAAAATTTGGGCAATTTCACGATCGATTTGAAATTTTTCATTCTTTGATGAAGCTCGATCGACTAATGACAATTTCATCAAAGTTTGGGCTAGGTTAACTCGATTGTAAATGGCAGAACGGCTAGCGGGGAGTTGGTTTAATTGGATTTGCGATCGCAATTTTTCCGCTGCATCAAATTGCTGAGTTTCTACTAACAAATTAAGTTGATTTAGTTGGGCTTGCACTTGCAGTTCTGGCAATTTCGATGCGGATGCTGCTTTTTGATAATAATTGATGGCATTTTGGGTTTCGGTTTTCCCTGTTTCGAGGTCATCTAATTCAATTGCTCTTTTGGCCAAAGCATGGGCGGTATTGCCCAAACTGAATTGTACGGCAGCAATTGTGGCGGGATATCGCAATTCTTCGGCTATTTGCAAGCTTTGTTGTAATAATTGACGGGATTTTTCTAATTCTCCGATCGCACGCACCGCATTACCTAAACTGTGCAATCCCGTGGCTTTCAAGGTTGATTTTTCTTGATTTTGCAGATAAGTTTCTACTTCTCCTAAAGTTTTCTTAGCCCGACGATACAAACCCAAGTATTGCATGGCTTGGGCTTGATTGATTTGACTACCGACTAATCCTTCTGTATCTTTAATTTGTTGATAAATATCCGCCGCTTTTTCCCAACTGGTTAAAGCATCTTCCGATTTTCCTAAAGCTAATTGTAAATGACCTTGGGTACTAAAAGCTTGGGCTAAAATCGATAATTTATTTTGATGATTACTGCTATTTTCTTTTGATTGTAATAGTGATAAACTAGAGGAAATTGCCTGTTGAGCCTCTGACCATTTTCCTAGATATTGATAAGCAACTGAGAGTAAGTTATAAGCTTGTGCTTGATTTAGTCGATCGCCAGATGCTTGGAAGGCAGAAACCGCTTGTTGCCAAACTTCTGCCGCTTGGGAATATTGTTCGGATTGAAAAAGTTCTCTTCCTTGTTGCAGTAGTTGTTGGGAATTTGCGATTAGCAATTGGGAATGGGGAATAGATTCTTTATGATTAGGGATGGAGAATTCTGCTTTTTCCGGGAAAGCGAAGGAGACAGAGGCGCTGAAACAAGCGGCGAGGAAGGCGAGGGCAATTCGGATCGGCCACTTTTTAGTTAGTCGGGAATATGGAAATTTGACCTCTCCCCCGTCACCTCTCCTGGGAGGAAAGGGGTGTGATACTCCCCCCTTACCAATCCCCCCTGCCCCCCTTAAAAAGGGGAGTTGGCAAGGGGGGTTAGGTCTGTCTTTTTTAGCGAGAGAAAATTGGCTAAAAAATGCGATCGAATTTTTCAAAAATCGTTTAAGTGACATTTGGCGCACCAATTTTTAGAAGTCAGAATTCAAGAACACACACCTGGTCTTCAAATCCCCAGCTATTAGCTGAAGTCCACTGAAATGGACTGAAAGTTTTTCATTAGTCCTCTTGAGAGGACTTTCGTTATTAGCAGGAGAATTGATTCCCCTGCGGGTGATAACATCAAGTGAACAATTCATCATCACGGCACACCACATTCCTGCAATGAAAATCCCGAATCAGTTGGCGTTGCAGTGGAAGCTTCTGTTACTAAGATCGCTTCTCCTTTCCCATTAGTTACCCATCCCTGCGCTTCCACAATTTGGTAATTGGCAATTAGTGATTCTTCTGCTTTCTCCTGCTCACTTGCCGTGCTTCTTCCTGTTGGTGAAACTAACATTAGTCTTAAATCCAACCAAGTGGCTTCATCGCTGATAGCTTCATAAGGAGTAGGAGGTAAACCACCCCTACCCGTGACCGTGAATTGATTCTGCTCGGTACCACGACGGCGACAGTTGGAAGCAACTAATCTGGTGGCATCAACTAAATTATCTGGCAAAGTTAATAAGCCTGAACTGGGATTGACATCGGGGGTGTTGACGGTGACAGTTCCGCTAGAGGAAGAATCTGCTCCTGTAGCGGTGATGTCGCTACTTAGTAAATTTCTGGGATTTAAAAGAGTAGCTTCTTTAGTATTTAGTAAATTTTCTAATTCTTCTCTGGTGCGGGACTGTGCACCAAAGATTGCTTGGGCATTGATGGTGACGTTACCGCCTTTGGAATTAATAGAATTGGCACTTATATCGCTATTTTCTAAGGCAGTTAAGACATTAGTATGAATGATAATATTGCCGCCAATTACATTTTCGCCTCGTGCGTTGGTAGTAATCGTGCTGCCTCTACGCAAGATCGAATTGTCAGAACGCAAGTTAATAGTTGCCTGCACCTGATTGGAGTCAGTGTTGTTACTGCGAGTGTTGGCATTTAGAGAAGCGTCATTGTCCAAATAAATAGAGCGGGCATTGATATTTAGATTACCTGCGCTCCCTTCTCCTAAGCTGCTCACAGTTAGGGAAACTTTATCTCGCAGTAGCAAAGTAGTCGTGTTGATGTTCACGTCTCCCGCTGTTCCGGTTGATTCTGGAAGGGTAAAAGCACCAACTATAGATACTGTAAAGGGTAAGCCGATTCTTCCGATTACTTCCACATACTCGGAAGCATTAATATCTATTGTTCCGCCTTTTCCCGACCCGGATACAGCTGCTCCAATCGCTGCCCAATTTTGAAGAATCAATCTACGAGTATTAATTTTGATGTCACCAGCATCTGCGGCGCTAAGGGTAGAAGCAAACAAACCAGTATTAGTTGGCGCACCCAAAAGGAAAAAATTGTCACCTCCAATGAATTCGGCTTTTTCAGAAGCGTTGATAGCGATAGTTCCACCTTCTCCCGCGCCAGCAGTGCCCGCGATCGCTAATCCCAAATTCTGAAACAATAGAGAACGGGTATTAATAGTAATGTCGCCAGCCGCTCCAGTGCTTCCAGGTCTATTACCCGTAATCAAACCGGAACTATTAACTTCTGTGGTGTCTGTTGCATTCACTTTCAGAGAACCACCTCGACCTGCGCCAGTCGTAGAAGCAACAATGAAAGCTCCATTATTGGCTGTAAACCTAGAAGTTTGAATTGTGATGTTTCCCGCATTTCCTTCCCCAAAACTGATAGTAAATAAACCATTGCGGAATTCCGATGGGCCAGATTCAAGGCTAGCAATTTGTTGCAGAGTTTCCACAAATCTTCCAGTTCCTACCAATTCCACTGAGTCGGACGCATTGACGGTAATATCTCCCCCAGAGAGCGACCCCAAGGTAAAAGATACAATGCGCGACCCAGAGCTTAATTGTAGGTTACGTGCTTGAATCTGGATTTCGCCACCGCCCGTACCACTGGTATCAAGGGTTGCTCCATTTCTGAGTTGAATATTTCCTAGTTTTTGAATGCCAGCATAACCGAAGGCAAAACCTTTATCTGTAGGTGTAAGGGTTACATTTCCTTCTGCGACGCTTCCCAATTCAATCCGTCCTCCTGGTGTGGTCGGTACGAGATTTCCGTTTAATATAGCGATCGGGATTCCACCTGCAACCAAACCTCTGAATAAAGGATCGTTATTACCCTCGATCTTTACATTACCGCCTATCAGCGCCAAGGTCTTTCCAGTTTGTACCTCTAGATTCGATCCTTTTACAAAAATTGCACCTGGATTTTGTAAGTTTGCAGTTGGTGATTGTTGACTTTCAAATTGCAATCCAATCGGAACATTTATACTTAACAATGGTGAGCTTTGCGGATTAGTCGCACTAAACTCGACTCCATCACCAAATTTGATACTATTTGCTGTACTCCCCAAAAACGAACCACCAATATTCAATCTCGCATTCGGCCCAAAAATAATTCCATTTGGATTAATCAAAAATAAGTTAGCCGCACCATTGGCTCGAATCAATCCATCTATATTAGATATCGAACTTCCCGTTACCCGACTAAATATATTCTGAATATCAACAGCGTTATTAAAAAATGCCTCACCACCAGTGGGAACGGAAAACTCTCGAAAGCTATGGAACAGGTTATTTACCGCTCGATTTCCATCATTAATCGTAAAGTTAACATGATCTGGAGTTGTGACGTTGGTGGATAAAGTACCGTCAGGAGCAATTTGTCCTAGTGCTTGACTACTGTATGCCAAATACAACAGGGCTAAACTACTTGCTATCCAAACTGATTTCCTGATTTGCAAAGACGGGAGTGCTGGTAGATGTATCTGCAAATATGGCGTTGGCTGTGGCATGGAATCGATATCAACGGATGGGAAGATTATATGGCGATCGCACTTCACCATCCAATGAGAATCAATAAATTTTCACTACTACTCACGACCGCCTATTACCCACTAAAACAGTACATAATGTTTTTCAAAAAAACTGCTATCTGAGTTCATACTTCCAAAAACACATCTATTTCCTCTGCTCAATTGGGTAAAATTCCCAATCGAGCGGAAGAAATGGATTGAAAACTTTTTGCATTCCGACCAGACATCTTGCGATACCGCAAAGTGGTTTAATGACTCTGCGATCGCATTTGATACTCAGCCAATTTAATAGCTGACTAAAAAGTTTCTAAAAGTGCTGGTTCAATTTGAATTTTATCTAAACCGCGACCGATCAGAACTAGTCGCGTTTCGCGAAGTTCGTTAGATTGCCAAGGACGATCGTAAAAATATTCTATGCGATCGCCTACTCCCTGCAACACCAACCGCATAGATTTATTGGGAACTGCCACAAATCCTTTAATTCGATAAATTTCCCATTCTTTGATTAGATTTTGCAACTTATCCACCAATATTTGTGGTTCAAAATCCTTGTTTAAAAGGAAGTGAACCGAGTTAATTTCGTCATCGTGTTCGTGGTCTTCTTCCTCATCATGATGGCTGGGACGACTCTCTAAATTATCTTCTACAGAGGCATTAAATCCTAACAACAATTCTGGACTAATATCTCCTTGTTGACAGGGAACAATTTTGACAGCAGGCGGTAATTGCTGTTTCAGCCAATCCTCAACCTGATTTTTGGTTTCCCCGTCTACTCGATCGACTTTGCTCAACAAAACCAAATCAGCACAAGCTAATTGATCTTCAAACAGTTCTTCGATTGGTGTTTCGTGATCTAAATTTGGATCGGCTTGTCGTTGAGCATTTAAAGCGGTGAGGTCGCTAGCAAGAGTACCGGTTGATACGGCTTCGCAGTCTACGACCGTTATTACACCATCTACGGTAGCACCAGTGCGAATTTCCGGCCACCGAAATGCTTGAATTAATGGTTTTGGTAAAGCTAATCCAGAAGTTTCAATTAGTATGCAATCTAATTTGTCTTTGCGTAGTAAAAGTTTTTGCATAGTAGGAAGAAATTCTTCTTGTACGGTGCAGCAAAGACAACCATTTGTGAGTTCTACAATATTGTCGGCTGCATTGTCTTCCTCATCGCAAACTTGACAGGAACGCAGCAATTCTCCATCAATTCCCAATTCACCAAATTCGTTGACTAAAACTGCTATGCGACGGCCTTGATTATTTTGTAGCATTTGGCGAATTAAAGTGGTTTTGCCGCTACCAAGAAAGCCAGTAATCACAGTCACGGGTATTTTGCCAGCCATAATTAAGTCCTTGGAAAAAGAAGAAGAAGTCAGAATTCAGGAGTCAGAAGTCAGAATTTATTGAATTTATAAAATATACCAAGATTTAATGATTTGAGGATTAAAGAAATCGCTTTTAAAAATAAGCATTATCTTTTAAATCAATCTTGCCATCCTTAAATCTTTAAATCCTGATTTAATTGGTTGGTGGAATTTTAGCTAGGATGCCTTTTTTTAATGGTTCTGGTCGTTCCGACCAAGGAAGGGAACCATCGGGTTTAGCATAGTATTGAGCGGCACATTCTAGTACGGCGGCGGCACTATTTTCAGCGGGTAAATTGCCAAATAAATAAGTGTATTTTCCTGGTGCGACGAACGATACCGTACATGAGTTGCTACAAGCACTCATACAGCTAACTTCTTGAATTGAGAAATTATCTCTTAATTGCCAATTTTGGTGAAGTTGGTTGAGGTTTTCTAGGAGTTGTTGACCGCCGCTTTTACCTTGAGGTTTACCATCTTGCCAAATGGTGGCGCAAGTTTTGCAAACAAACAAAATGTGTTGTTGCGTTTTCATTTTGGATTGAATTGGGAGAAACAGTAGTTGCAAAAAATATAGTTTG
>CAZJJR010000094.1:0-9833 GCA_964546365.1 uncultured bacterium
ATTCCGATCGACCGGAAAGAATAAGTTATCAAATTGCTCGGTTTTTGCGAGAGGTGGGTTATCGGGTGATTCCGGTTAACCCAACAGTGAGAGAAATTGATGGGCAACCTTGTTATGTTTCTTTAAAAGATGTGCCGGAATCAGTGGATTTGGTGAATGTTTTTCGTCGCAGCGAATTCTTGGCTGAAGTTGTTGATGAAGCGATCGATATTAATGCTAAAACTATCTGTGATTAGCAAATCATCTATTCAATTTTAATTTAAACTAATTGTAAAATAACTGATATTGTCTTAAATATTGCCAAAATGCGAGAACTTTATCCGCCGATCGAACCTTACAAAGAAGGCAAATTACAAGTATCCGACCTCCATACCATTCATTTTGAAGAGTCTGGCAACCCAAATGGGAAACCGATCGTTTTATTGCACGGAGGGCCGGGAGGCGGCTGTCCGCCATTTTATCGACAATATTTTCACCCGGAAAAATGGCGTTTAATAATGTTCGATCAACGAGGCTGCGGGAAAAGTACACCTCATGCAGAACTAAGAGAAAACACCACTTGGGATTTAGTAAATGATATTGAAAAATTGCGAGAACATTTAGGTATTGAAAAATGGGTAGTGTTTGGCGGTAGTTGGGGTAGCACTTTATCATTAGCTTACAGCGAAACTCACCCGGAACGTTGCAAAGGTATTATTTTGCGCGGCATTTTCATGTTGCGACAAAAGGAGTTGCAATGGTTTTATCAAGAAGGAACTAGCTATATTTTTCCCGATGCTTGGGAGGAGTATCTCAAACCAATTCCCCCTGAAGAACGCGGAGATATGATAACAGCTTATTACAAACGTTTAACTCATTCAGACCCTAACATCAGAATGGAAGCTGCCCGTGCTTGGTCAGTTTGGGAAGGTAGCACTAGTAGATTATTGCCAGACCCAAATTTAATGCAAAAATTTGGCGAAGACCGATTTGCCGAAGCATTTGCTAGGATTGAATGTCATTACTTTATGAATAAGGGGTTTTTTGACCCAGAAGACCAATTACTTTTAAATGTCGATCGCATTCGTCATATACCAGGCGTAATTATTCACGGACGCTACGATGTAGTTTGCCCGATGATATCAGCTTGGGAACTACATCGTGCATGGCCAGAAGCAGAATTGATCGTAATTCCCGACGCCGGACATTCCATGAGCGAAGCGGGAATTCTCAGTGCTTTAATTGAAGCAACAGATAAATTTGCCGAATTGTAGGGTGAGTTAGGCAACTGGGGCTGACCCCTCCCCCAACCCCTCCCCTGCTCTTGAGAGGGGCTTTAAAGGCTTCCCCTTCCCCGTACACCATGACTTGCCAGGAAATGGGCTTTGAGATCTGACTCCCCCTTCCCTAGTAAGGAAGGGGGTTAGGTTTTCCGAATTTTTTAAGCAATTTTATCCATGAATTTAATCAATTTTACCCAAAATACAGAAGCCCAAATCGGGCAAGCGATCGAATCTAATATGCTTGGACATATGTCATATTTTGCCAACCATTTACCTGGTATGGAAGTACTCGATCGACCAGATATGCTAATAATTAATTCCCGTTTACCATCAGATACATTTAACTACGTATGTCGGTTAAATTTCACCGAATCAGAACTCGATCTTTCCATTAACTTTGCCCTCAATTACTTTCAACAACAACAGTTACCAGCCAGCTGGTGGATCGGTGCAAATTCCAACTCAACTAACCTCACCGAACATTTGGCAAAACACGGCTTAAAACAAGTAGAAGAAGCAGCAGGTATGGCAATGGATTTAAATCAACTGCCTGCTAACTCTTCCCTACCAGCAGGATTAGAAATTAAGCCAGTAACCAATATTAATGAAATCGAATATTATGCTAATATAATCGCTACTTGTTGGAATCCACCCGATCCAAATGCGATCAAATTTTATCAACAAGCTGCTGCCATTGCTCTTCGTCCTGAAAGTCCTTTTCGTTTCTATGTGGGTTACTTAGAAAATCAACCTGTAGCTACGGGTGAATTATGTTTAAGTGGCGGAGTGGCAGGCATTTACGGCTTAGTGACCTTGGAAAAATATAGAAAAATGGGAATTGGCTCGGCAATGACTTTTACCGTTCTTTCTCATGCCAAAAATTTAGGTTATCAAACGGCGATTTTGCAAGCATCGGAAGATGGCAAAAGCATTTATTCACGTTTGGGTTTCAGACAATTCACTAATTTCCTGATTTATCAATGAGAAATCTGCCAAAAATCACCGACTTGTTGCCAAAGTAAATTTGGTGATTCGATTAAGGGTGCGTGAGTTGTTTCTAAGGTTTTTAACTGAGCATTAGGCATGATTTCAACCAACTGGGAAGCGATTTCTAAATATTTGCGATCGCGCAACCCAGCGATAACTAGTGCAGGTGTTTGAATATCCGATAAAAGATGCCAAACAGAAGGCATAACGCCACTGCCAAAATGCTTTAAACTACAAGCTAATCCAGCAGGCTGAATGGGCAATCGTCTGGCAATTTCTCGATCGAGAAAATCTTTACCTTTCTCGACTATTCCTTGGAAAAGAGGTTGCGTTAACCAAAAGTTCAGAAAATCTAAAGGGTCGGAGTTGATAATCTTTTCCGCTAGTTTTTCATCGGCTTGCCTCCTAGCTTGACGAAGAGATTCTGACTCGATCCCGGCAGTTGTAGAAACTAAAATTAAGGAATGGAGACGGCAGGAATTTTTGACGGCAAATTGCAATGCCAAACGCCCACCCATTGAATAACCAAATAAATGAAACTTGCCTACTCCTAAAAAATCAAGCCATTGTTCTAATAAAAGTACTTGTCCGTTAGTTGGGAAAACACTGCTATCTTCCCAGACGCTAGTTTTGCCATGTCCGGGTAAATCCGGCATCAAACAACGGTATTTATTGTTGATCAAATCGGGAATAGTGAAAAAATCGCGGCTGCTGCCCGTGAAGCCATGCAAAAATACGATCGCATCTCCTGTTTCCAACCCAGAATCAACGTAAAAAAAGTCTCCCACAAGACTTTTGTAACAGCAATTTTTCACCAAATTAAAAGACAGATAAAGTTCGGTTGTGCTGTAAAAACCAGTCATATAATGCTGGATTAGCGTAAGTTTCCGTCCAAGAATCGTGACCGGTTTCCGGGTAAACTGTAAACTTGACATTCCCGCCACAATCTTTCAGCGCCGTTACCATTTTTTCCGATTCCCTAAAAGGAACGATCCTATCGATCGCACCGTGAAACACCCAAATCGGAAGATCCTTTAGTTTGTAAGCATCCATCGGGTTTCCACCACCGCATACAGGCGCTATAGCAGCAAAACGATCGGGTTGTGCGGCAGCTAAACGCCAAGTGCCGTAACCCCCCATGCTTAAACCAGTCAGGTAAATTCGCTCTAAATTGACATTGTAAGCTGCGATCGCTTCATCGAGTAAAGTATTCAAAAGCGGGACAGACCAATGTTGACCGCGCGGACATTGGGGAGAAACCACAATAAATGGAAATTCCGGTTGATTTTCGACAATTTTAGCAACCCCGTGCCTTTTTACGTCATTTACATTAGAACCCCGTTCACCAGAACCGTGCAGAAACAAAATAAGCGGCCATTTTCCCCTTGTGTCATATTGCTTGGGTAAAAATAGCAAGTAATCGTAGCTTTCTGTACGAGTAATCGGTATTTGCGTACTCAACATAAACTTTTTTGCTTGTCAGTTTTCAACGCGATAGGTTATAAATAGTGTTTTATCACCAAATTCGTGCTAAAACACCTACAATTTGGCATAATTAGGCTACTGCGCTCGGCTAATTACCGCTTATTTAATTATTAGACCCCTCCCAAAAAGAATGTAGAGATCTTCCTCTTTTTAAAAGACTGAGTTACATAGAAACCCGGTTTCTTTAAGAAACCGGGTTTCTAGGCTGATTGAAAAAGTCGATTTCTACAAAACTACAGCCTGCTTAGCTTCTAATATTTTCCCAGTCAAGCTAAAGGCGCGAACTTCCGAGATTTTCACTTTCACCAATTGACCTTTTAGTTCATCGATATTGCCCTGGAAAAACGTCAAGCGGTTACCGCGCGTCCTACCCATTACTTGATGGGGGTCTTTAGGATTTTCAGCTTCTACCAAAACTTCTTCTGGGCGATCGAAATAGCGCTGCGATCGCTCGGCTGCTTTAATAGAAACTAAATGATTGAGGCGTTGCAATCGATCGGCTTTCACCTCTTCCGGAAGTTGATTTTCCCACAAAGCAGCAGGCGTTCCCGGACGAGGAGAATAAGCCGCCGTGTTCAACAAATCGAAACCGATATCTTCCACCAATTTGAGCGTATTTTCAAATTGTTGTTCCGTTTCCCCGGGAAAACCCACAATAGCATCCGCACTAATCGAAGCATCCGGCATATATTCCCGAATCTTATCAATAATCCGGCGATATTTTTCCTGCGTGTAGCCTCGCGCCATAGCCTTGAGTAGTTCGTTATCCCCAGATTGAAAAGGAATGTGGAAGTGTTCGCAGACTTTAGGTAATTCTGCACAAGCTTTAATCAGTCGTTCCGTAAAATAACGGGGGTGACTGGTGGCAAAACGAATGCGATCGATTCCCGGCACGTCATGCACGTAGTAAAGTAAATCTGTCAAAGTGTGCTGATGGCGACCCTCCGGAGTTACCCCAGGCAAATCTCGACCGTAAGCATCAATATTTTGACCCAGTAAAGTTACTTCCTTATAACCCAAACGTCCCAACTCAACCATTTCAGCCCGAATCGCTTCGGGAGTGCGAGACTGTTCCACACCCCGCACGTTCGGAACTACGCAATAAGTGCAGCGTTCGTTGCAACCGTAAATCACGTTCACCCAAGCAGTAACGGTACTATCCCGTCGCGGCTTGGTTATATCTTCCATAATATGAACCGGTTCTGTCGCCACAACCTGATTGCCCTGAAATACTTGTTCCAACAAGTCTTCCAGACGATTGGCGTGTTGTGGCCCCATCACTAAATCTAATTCTGGCACCCGCCGCAGCAGCGCTTCACCTTCTTGTTGGGCAACGCAACCAGCTACGATCAAAGTCAAATCAGCTTCTTCCTGTTTCCGCTTGGCTTGTCTACCCAAGTAAGAATAAACTTTATGTTCGGCGTTATCCCGAATCGTGCAAGTATTATATAGAATCAGGTTTGCATCGTTAGGGTCTTCTGACCACTCAAAACCCATATCTTCCAGGATGCCAGCCATGCGTTCGGAGTCGGCTTTATTCATCTGGCAGCCGAAGGTAGTGATGTGATAGCGGCGACGGGAGATGATCATGGTCAGTTACAAGCAAAAATGGTCAACAATTTTTAAACTCTTATAAATTATATATTTTTGCCCTCTATCTTGGCGGGTTTCGTCTTAGGTGCGATTTTGGCAATTGATTTTTTGCCACTTAAATTGGGAATTGCGAATTTTTCATGTGAAATAAGTAGGAAGGTGCTTTCTAAACAGAACTATCTAAGCTTTACCCCTCTTCTCTTCCAGCCTGTTAGCCGCTCTCAACGATCGATCTTCCGACCCACCTATTTAGATATTGGTAATTTTTGGAAAACTTTCTATTTTTTTTGACATCTATGTTATTTATACTCAATCAATCCAAACTATTTACGATCTTCCTAACTTTTGGTGCTTTTTTAGCCATCCCTTCATCCCCAGCCAACCCACAAAACCAATCTTTCTTCACCGCATCCACACCAGCACAAGCAACTACTACCAGAGAGGATAGAGTTCTCAAAGCTATCTGGCAACTTCCAGAAATCCAAAGAAAAGCAAGAGAAATTCAGAGACTATCAAATGGTAGAGTACGAGTCAAGTTAATGGTAGAAAGCGAACCAACCGCTAATGAACCATTCTATACAATTCGCGTTTTCGAGGATCGTCAGGATAGGATTGCTACTTTGTATTGGTTCCGGGTGGCTAGTCCCAGCGGTGTAATTACCGTTCAAAATGAAGTTACAGGAGATTACATTTCTCTGGAACAGTGGCGGAAAAGATATAGCGATCCTAAATGAATTGCGAACAACTAAACCCCTCCCAACCCTCCCCTTACCAAGGGGAGGGCTAGGGTGGGGTTGATTATTTAAATAGGCTCGCTATAGTTTTTACAGTTATCAACGTAAACCCGGACGGGATTGACAGAGGAACGTATTTAAAAGTACGAATAATTACTAATTCTCACTGTTATTTTTAGATTACTAAAAACTAAAACAACTTCACCCGGTTGGGTGATACAAACCGATAAATAAAGTACGCTCAAAACCCGGTTTCTTCAAGAAACCTGGTTTCTATCCCTTACTTAAAAAGGGCTGGAGTCTGCTGTAAATGATTGCCTAATGTCAAGTTTAGTAGCATCGGTTATGTATAGGAGCCGATTTTGATTTCGTCCGAGTGTTGGGAAATTCAACTTTTCCGTAAATCGGCCTCTACCTATTTGTATCAATTATTAAGCTAACCCATATTACTATATGTACCTTTTTGAGGAATCACCTGAATTGGGTATTTGCTGACCGATAACGATTAAATTAACGAGTGGGAAAATTTCAATTTTTTTTTTATTTTATCCTGACGGGTTAACTATATAGACGAATGACGCAGTAGAACCTCTAAATAAGGACATCTACAATGCGCTCCTACAGTTCCCTACTCTTATCAGGCTTGTTACTCACTGGTATTGCATCTAGCCTTAAAATAGTTGAATATAAAAATTATGAGAAATTAGGCAAATTTGATTCTGAAAAACTTCATTTAGTAGCTCAAAAATGGGAAAATTCTAACAAAGAAAGCCGTGGCAGTGGAAGAGTTGCACCTGCTAATCCGCTTCCCGATGCGGCTGAAGAAAATCTGTTAGCGCAGTCAGAAAGTGACAAAAAAGAAGCTCGTGGCAGCGGCAGATTTGCACCTGTTCATCCCCTTCCCGATGCGGCTGAAGAAAATTTGTTAGCGCAAGCAGAAAGCGACAAAAAAGAAGCTCGTGGTAGCGGCAGATTTGCACCTGTTCATCCCCTTCCCGATGCGGCTGAAGAAAATCTGTTAGCGCAAGCAGAAAGCGACAAAAAAGAAGCTCGTGGCAGTGGAAGGTTTGTACCTGCCAATCCTATTTCTGATGGAGTTGAAGAAAATTTATTAGCTGATGTACAGAAAGAAAACAAAGAGAGTCGGGGTAGCGGACGATTGGCTCCCGATTTTCCCCAGTTTGATTCTTCTGAAGAAAGTTTAGTAGCGGAGAGTAAAACCCGCAGAAGAAAAGTTGTGATTGTATATAGTTAATTAAATTGCCAAGCCGGAATCATGCTGAAAACAGCTTTTGAATAATTAATAGTTGGCTTTAACTAGTGACTGTGCAGGTTGGTTGATGTTAGTTCTTTATCTCTTCATTAGTTGTGGTTTCCAAGTTCCATGAAAACTCATAGGAACTGGGCTAGGTAAAGCTAGTTTACAGACAGGTTCTCCATCAAGTTTTTCGCTATCAAAAACCCAAACTTCGCTGCTGTTGGTGTTACCATCAAACACGACAGTAAGTATCCAACCTTGCTCTGGAGTGATGGTATCTGGAGCGTAGATGGGTTCGCTGGGATAACGATTTTCTCCTAAATCTGCTTCGGTAAGGGTGGCGTTTCGATCGTCAAAACGCGCGATCGCACCATATATTTCTCTGGTAGTATCAACTCCTTGTCGGTGCAAAGATAAGTAAGTGGAGTGGGAAGCTTTCCCGACTCGCGCTGGTGGTACGATCGGGAATTCACAATCTCTATCTAATAATTCCTGAGTTGCCTTTACTTTACCAGTTTTGGGATCGAGATTGACTTGCCACAAAGTTGATTTGGCTGGAGTTTGGGTTTGTCCGGTAGCGACTTCTTTGAGGCGCTGGTTAGTTTGAAAGTCGCGATAGTGAATGAAGTCAACGCTTACCGAATTGCGATCGTTTACGTAACCGTTACTAAAATGCCATTGATACCAAGGTTCTGTTTCGCCGCGACTCACTAAAGATAGAGTTTCTCGATCGAAAATTAAGATTTGAGTTCCTAGTTCGGGTTTCCATTCCATCGCATCGCTGAAACTAGATAAACCGATGACTGTCGGTAATAAATTTATTCGCACTGGCGGTATAAAAAATATTAAGTATTGTCCCGCCATGACAAAATCATGAACTAGGGGAATTCCATCGATAGGGAATGATGATTTTTGGATGATTTTACCCGTGCGATCGCTTTTAAAGAGATTCAGCTTGGCATGAATTCCTATACTGATGCCAAAGTTAAAAATTTCTCCCGTTTGTGGGTCGCATTTGGGATGAGCAGAATAAGCTATTCCTTTATCTAATCCTTCTAAATTATCTAATCCCCGCGTTTCTAATGTCTGAAGGTCGAGAGAATGGGGATTGTCACCTTCCCAAAGCGCTAGTAATTTATCGGATAACGCCAGTACCGATGTGTTAGCAGCATTTTTGAGCGGTCTTAACCATTGATTCCAAAATGGCCCTGGCGGGGTCATTCCGTAGTTGCCATAAAGTAATTTTCCAGCTTTTGATTCTGCTAAATAACCGACTGTTTGTACGTAACGATAAACGCCTGTTGCACCTTCATCGGTAAAATGGACGGCAAGAATTGCACCATCTCCGTCAAACCAATGTCCTACTCTCATCCCACCGCGCTCTAAGCGACCTGGGCCATTGCGATAGAGACTACCGCGTAAACCTGCTGGTATTTTGCCACTTACTATTCGTAAAGGAGTGAGGGGAAATTCTCCAGCAGGTTGGGAAAGCGCTTTCCCCCAAGTTGGTTTGGTAGTTGATTTTGCGATCGCAGTCATTCGATTTTAGATTTTGGATTTTAGATTTTGGATTGGCTGGGCAACGATCGGACGGAGCTTGAAATAAGCGAGAATTTCTATAGATGAGGGGATAGGGAGATAGAAAGACACAGACAGAGGTATAAAATAAGTTAAGTTTTATCCTTCAGACTTCATACTTCAGACTTTATCCTTCATCCTTCCTACTGTACGCCCACATTTCGCAATACGCGCTCGATTTCTTCGGCTTTCTCGGTATTACCTTGCGCTCGATATAAATCGCTAGCTTGTTTAAAGGTAGCGATCGCTTCTTCTACTTTTACTTGAGAAGCTAAAGCAACTGCCATATTTTGGTGTGCTTCGGGATATTTGGGATTAATCCGTATTGCTTCTTCCCACATGGAAATAGCTTGAGGTAAGTTATTTTGCTTGTATAAAATAACTCCTAAGTTATTGTAAGCTTCTGGGTTTTGAGGATCGAGTTTAATGGCTTTTCTTAATTCTGCGATCGCTTCATCGAATTGACCCCGATCGGCTAAATTACTTCCTAAGGTAGTATGAGCGGTGGCATAGTTAGGATTGATGCGAATTGCTTCTCTGTAAGCGGCAATTGCTTCTGTGGTTTTGCCTTGATTTCGCAAAGCTACTCCCAAATTATAGTTAGCTTCTGCATAATTGGGATTGAGGCTAATGGCTTGTTGATAAGCTTCGATGGCTTCATTGAGTTGACCTCGTGCTTGCAAGGCTACTCCCAAGTTAAAATGAGCTTCTGGTAAGTTCGGTTGAAAGCGGATCGCTTCTTTAGTTTGTTCGATCGCTTCTTGCCATTTGCCTTGTTGCTGAAGAGTTAGTCCCAAGTTGGCATGAGCTTCTGCGTAGTTAGTGTTCAACTCGATGGCTTTGCGAAAAGCGGTTTCTGCTTCTGGGAGATTTCCTTGTTTGTAATGAGTAATTCCTTGATAAAAATAAGCGATAGCACACGTCTGAACTCCAGTC
>CAZJJR010000094.1:9843-19788 GCA_964546365.1 uncultured bacterium
TAAGCGATCGCGTTTTGCTTATGAGATATGGCGTCTTGTATCGCCGCGATCGCCGCTTTGGGATCTCCCGATTCTTGTTCTACTAATGCTAGTCCCAGTTTTGCTTCCTGTAGTCTGGGATTTAGTTCGATCGCGTTTTTGTGAAATTCACGAGCGGTTGCCAAGTCTCCCAAACGGCGGTAAGCTTCTCCTAAATTGGTGTGAGCCTCCGCAAATTGGGGATTTTGGCTGATTTGCAGGCGATAACATTCGATTTTTTCTTGCAATTGTGCCTTTTCCCGATCGTTAAGCGTGGATTGATTAATCGAATGCGCCTGTTTTTGATCGATCAAGAACTCACCACAGTCTTCTAGCACCACGATCGGCGTTGTTTGAGAAGATGGAGACGAGCGGCTAAAGTAGATTGCGGTAGCAATGCCAGCACCTAAGATACCGACGACACCGGCAGCAATACCAATTCGGGTAGATACTTTAGGGATTGGTAACATATCTGCGATCGCGGTTATGTATGATTGTCTTTTTAAAGTCTACCTACAAATATCTCATCGCGGTCAAAAAGTAAAGGTCATCCTTTAGCTACATTCTCGACAATCTATTTCATTTTGGGCTAAGACAGTGTAGACGTTGCTGAAATACCCAATTTAGGAAAATTCGTTTTTCTATCAAAATCTTAGCTTTTTTACATTTATTTCATTAGCTATGGCAATACCACCCTCATTTTTATAATGAAATTTTGCCACATCTTCCATAAGCTTGATTGCTATTTTCTCTTGTTTCGCTTCTGAAGTTCCTGCTTGCAAAGTAACGGCTGGCGTCAAGTAAAATTTAAGTATCCTCCCTAGTTGATGTTTGGATTAAAGAAGAAACCACCCAGATAACTGATGAGATCAACAAAAACATCATCAACAAAGATAAAGCGGAAAAAGGAGATACGAGCGTCATTACTAACATAGCGAATAACACGATCGTCAAAACTGATTTATTCATAACTTTTTCTTTCGGTAATTTTTACTCTTTCAGCCTATCTACTCAATCTCAAATCAGCCTCTAACTTTGGCCGCATTTGCGATACACTGAAAAAAGTCGAATTTGCGATCGCACCGTCATGCTGTCCACCCCTCAATCGACAAATCCTGCGCTTATCCCAGGTAGCTTGCGGAAAGTTCACCACATCGCCATTAACGTCAAAGATATGCAAGCATCCCGCCACTTTTACGGCAATATCTTGGGATTGCACGAACTAACAGGGGATGAAGTACCGAAAACCTTAGTAGAATTAGTCGCAGCGGGAAAAGTTGCCAACTTCGTCACTCCCGACGGTACGGTAATCGATTTATTCTGGGAACCGCAACTATCACCCCCCGATCCCGATCCGACTCATCAATTTACTCGCGCCAATCACTTAGCATTTGACATCGATCCCCAGTTATTCGATACCGCAGTCGATGTTTTGAAATATCATCAAGTACGCATAGATCATGGCCCAGTTTCGCGTCCGACAGGAAGAGGTATTTATTTTTACGATCCCGATGGCTTTTTGATAGAGATTCGTTGCGATGCGATGGATTGAAGCTGGATGAAAGTGAGAATTTTTTTTAAAGTTTTAAACTTTGCCGTTCGTATTTATTTCTTCTATGATTTGAGTTTCAGAAGATTTAGAGGCTACTATTCGCAAATTAATATCAACTATTACTTTATGTTTGTCAATAGTTATATTGGCTCTTTTAATTAAAAATTCTAGTGGCAAACAATCACTTGATTCACCTTCACCAGAAGACTGATTTTTATATCCTGCTTCCTCAAGCCATTCCGTAATATTTCTCCAATTTTCTATCTTTTCATCGCTTTTGCTTACGAGATTTTTTACATATTGATATAAAGTATTACATAAATCAACTCCCAGCCCTTTGGGACTCTTATTTAGCTTTTCAGCTATTTCATTAGGACTATAGTCACAAAGCAAACCTCGCAAATGTAACTTTTCCATTGGTGTGAGGCGTTTTCCCTTGGCAGATGCAAGGTCTACATATAGGGTTTCTAAGTCCCAGTCGTTTGCAGCTTCGGCAAACTGCTCAGTAGAGGTCATTTTTAGGAGTCCTAAGAAAATTCCTAATCAAATTCTAGCATAGTACCTAGTCATTATTAGTTAATGGTTAAGCGATAGGTGGTTTAGGATAAGGAAAAACAAGCTCAGGCATGATTTCCGAGAAAAATCACTGTAATATTTACTTTTTTTGCGATCCCTACTCAAAAAGTGGTACATAAAAGTGTGTTGCGCTGCTAAGTACTCAATTGCTTAGTAACTGCGGTAATCATCAAGTAGCTTTATAGATTTATCAAGCAAAATAATAGTAAATAGAGGTAAGAAATGACTCGTTTTAGAATAAAGTTGTTTTTATCTTGTTTTTTATTAAGTTGTTCTTTAGTATTTACATCTGTCGTATTCTCTAATGAGAGGTGGGCTTTACCACGAGTAGCTGAGGGTAGTTGCTCTTTTCGTCCAGGGAATGCTCAATGTAGTAATTATGAGGAAAGAACTTTGCAGCGAACTAGACGTATTCGAGGTCGAGAAAATGCTAAAGGAATAGGTGGGTTCTACGTCGATCCAAAGAGCGTCCCACCAAAGGGAATAATATTATATTCTGTTTACAAAACTACAAGTGGAGAGCAAAGAGAAGATGGAAAACCTCTTGAACAAGCAGGACGTAATTACATTGATTTTCCTCCAGATACTGTTTGGTTTAGATATGTTTTAATAGACAATAGAGGACGTGAATACCAAGATCCTGGGCTTTCACCTGATACACCCATTACAATCCGGTTTACAATGAACTATGATTTAGATTACTAATAATAAACTAATTTCAAAAAATAAAAGTTTAATTAATCAAAAGCGATTGCTAATAATTCAAGGATGACCGGAGGTTTCTAAGGTTTAATTTATACCTAACAAAATGCGCTCACCTACGCTGAATTCTATCAAAATCAAACTGTGGTCGCCTATTTTCCATAAACAAAGAAACCCGGTTTCTGAAGCTAGTGCGATCGCATCTACCCCAACGTCAACACCCCCGCTTGGAAATCTGACACCAATCTTTTTATTTGCAGCCAATATACACCCAACAGAATATCTGGCAATTCATCACCACCTAACACTGGAATTTCAAATTCTTCCCCATCAAAAAGCACCGTTCCTTGATACACATTAAATCGTCCTTCGCCGCGTGCAGTCTCCATTCTTCTTTCTTCACCGTCAATAAACCATCCCAAACTTTCAGCATCTTGATTATCTATTGCCAGCAGACCCGTGAATCCTGTATCGAGAAGCGCCTTGACTGGTATAATATCACCATCAGCAGCAATCAAACCGATTTCAAAAATTAACTCTCCTTTAGTGTTAAACTCACCTGAAATCATATTTTGCCGCACGCTCCGGTTTCATTAACACGGACGATAAGACGCCTTTTCCCACGATGTTTTTCGCTAGCCTTTTGTCGGGCTACATTTTCATCTGGGTCGATGAAGTAGTCTCCACTTTCAGGTTCAATCACCATAAACCAATCATAATGAGCCTTAATTAATTCAGGTTTCACCCTCTCAAAAATTTCTTGACAACGCCTCGCAAATTCTTCCCCTTCAGCCTGACGACGAGCTTTTTCTTCTGGAGATAATTGGCGTTCTGGAAATACTCTTCCTCGTCGGTGATTCTGATTATCAGATAACAGAGTCATTGGATATCCTATTGATTAAAAAAGTTGTTGATTTTAATTGTAAATCAATTTTCTGGCCGGGTAATCTATGGCACAGTCCTACGATCGCGATCGCTCATCATCTCTCTCCCGAAAACTCGGTTCTTTCGGGTTTATGATGTGAAATATTCAAATATCTATATTAAAAATTTGGCAGATGGTGTATTAGGTACGGCAATTTAATTATTGATTGAAATACTCAATTTTTCACCCGTGTTTCTCACACACCATACCTCAATGGCACGCTTGTTAAGCGAGGCTGAGCCTCCTTCCCAGACTAAACTTAGTAACATTCCACCATACCTTTAAATAAAGGGGGAAGTGGGAAAGACTAGTAGCACTAAAGCAAGTGAATTGGTATAAAGCGCTCACACCACTACACCAAAAACTATACCAGAACCCAACTTAAAAGCTGAATTCCCTTGGTGTCTAATCCCCTGAAAGCTTTATCTATCAATTATTTCAACGGAGAGGGAGGGATTCGAACCCTCGTTGAAGTTGCCCCCAAACAGCATTTCCAGTGCTGCGCCTTCAACCACTCGGCCACCTCTCCAAAACTGTGCTTTTACATACCGATTATAGTATTTTTCGCACAGACTTTTATTATATATATGTTGCTTCGATTTTGCAAATGGTTTCCACATATAAAATTCGGATTCACCATCGCCAGAGAGACACCTACCATACTATTGAGGTGCCAGAAGATAGATATATCCTGCATTGTGGCGAAAATCAAGGGGTCGATTTGCCTTTCTCGTGCCGGAACGGTGCGTGTACTACCTGTGCCGTGCGGGTGATTTCTGGGGAAATTTATCAACCAGAGGCAATGGGGCTTTCACCGGAACTGCGCCAGCAGGGTTACGCCTTATTATGCGTGAGTTACCCGCGTTCTGACTTAGAGGTAGAGACTCAGGATGAAGACGAAGTTTACGAACTTCAGTTTGGTCGGTATTTTGGTAAAGGGAAAGTAAGGCCGGGATTGCCGCTTGATGAAGACTGAGATCGATCGAAAGATAAAAAGATTAGTTCGTGGCTTTTTCCTAGTGGCTTTTTCCTTCGTACTTTTCTTGACAGGTTGCCAGTCTAAAAGCACTTTGCAGGGAGTAGAGGTAAAAGTAGCACAGGTAGTCAGCGGACAAGCTTTGGAGATCATCGATCCCCAAAACCAATCTGGCTTGATTTCGCGGGTGCGGCTGATTGGGGTGGAAGCACCGGATTTGCAGCAGCGTCCTTGGGGAGAAGCAGCCAAAGAGCGATTGCAAGAAATGATTGGCGAAAAACCTGTTTTACTAGAGTCCGATATCGAAGTGAAGGATCAGTACGAACGCCAGCTTGCTTATGTATGGCAAGATGGAGTGTTACTGAACGAACAAATATTAGCAGAGGGATATGGCCTTTTTTTATCGCGATCGCTAAATCACAAGTACGATAAACGTCTAGAACGCGCCCAAGAATACGCTAGAGTAATGGGTCTGGGTATTTGGAATCCAGAAAAACCCATGCGCCTAACTCCCACAGAATTTCGCAATCAATATAGATGATAAGAAGGTGGGGGATGGGGAGATGGGGAGATAGGGGGATGGGGAGATGAAATAATTGTTTGACTCGGAGAATTCTGACTCCTAAATTCCGAATTCTGAGTTCTGAATTCTGAATTCTGAATTCTGAGTTCTGAATTCTGACTCGTGACTCCTCACTTCAACCTTTATCCTTCACCCTTTATCCTTCATCCTTCCCAATGCCCAATTCCCAAATTAAAAATGAGTAACCATACCCCAGAACAATTGCAAATATTCCTAGATATTGCCAGCGAAGCGGCGACTGCGGCTGGTGCGGTTTTACTATCTTATTTAGGCAAATTAGAATCAGTGGAAGAAAAGGGGCGTCCGGGAGATTTGTTAACCGCAGCAGACAAAGCGGCGGAAGCCACCATTCTGGAAATTTTAGGTCGTCACTTTCCCCAGCACGGGATTTTGGCAGAAGAATCCGGTCAGCTGGGAGAAAATAACAGCGAGTTCCTTTGGGCGATCGATCCCTTAGATGGTACAACTAACTTTGCTCACCAATATCCTTTTTTTGCCACCTCCATCGGACTTTTCATCGAAGGAGTTCCCCAAGTAGGAGTAGTTTTCGATCCTTTTCATAACGAACTATATCGCGCCGCCAAAGGATTGGGTGCCACGCGCAACCGTCGCCCCATCAGAGTTTCCCCCACATCCGAACTAAACAAATGTTTGCTGGTTACTGGCTTTGCTTACGATCGCCGCGAAACATCAGATAATAATTATGCCGAATTTTGTCACCTCACCCATTTGACCCAAGGCGTGCGGCGCAGTGGTGCAGCATCCATAGATTTAGCTCATGTAGCTTGTGGTCGTCTTGATGGATACTGGGAAAGAGGTCTTTCTCCTTGGGATATGACAGCCGGAATAGTGTTAGTACAAGAAGCAGGTGGCAAGGTAACTGCCTACGATGGCAGTCCCTTACAGATTAGTTCGGGACGGATTTTAGCTACTAATGGTTATATTCATCACACCTTAAGCAGCGAACTTATGCTAGTTCCTCCGTTATCAGCATGGAATAAAGCCGTAAATTCCCCCTAGCGCATATATAGATGTGGCGAAGTACACTAGATTTAATCGCTTCAGAAGACGGAAACTAAATTATGGCTCTTAATATAGAACAAGGACTATTCAAGTTTGATTTCACAGACCACCATGCCGTTTTGGGTGTAGCATTGGATGCGACGGCAAATGACGTTCGCAAAAGGTATCTCAAAATTTCTCGTCGTCTTCATCCAGACAGTTGTCGTACCGAATCGGAAGAATTAAGACAACAAGCTAGCCAGTTGTTTGCTAAACTGGTGAATCCAGCTTACGAACAACTATTTGCCGACCAAACTCGCGCCGAACATAATGCTCTTTTAAGTCGCATTAGCAAGCGTTTGGTTCAGGAAAAAGATAAGGTGCAAATCCAAAGCGAACTAGCTAAAAAATTAACGAAAGCTGGCAATATAGAACAGGAGTATAAAACAGCGCTGCAAAGTTTAGCTGAAAAACAATACGAATCGATCGATCGAGTGCTGGACAATATAGCTCAAATCAGCGAGTTAAATTTAGTTTACTTACAGCGGAAAGCAGGTCAGGGCGCTACCTCCAGACCTGCTCAACCAGCAGCCCAACCAGCACCTACCGCCGGGGTAGCAGGCAGTCAGAACACCGCCAAACCCGGTATGGGAGGAATGCCCCTTGCTGATAAAAAAGTAGAAAAACCCGAAAATGCAGCAGCGGAAGCTTACTGTCGTAGGGCAGAAGAATATCTGGAAAAAAATGTCATTCCAAAAGCCATTTTGGAATTGAAAGATGCTCTAAAAATGGAGCCGAATAGCAGTCGCTGTCATGGCTTATTAGCAATGGCTTATTTAAGGCAAGACCAAATGACAATGGCGAAAGTTCACATGAACCAAGCTTTTAAATTAAATCCACAAGAGCCAAAAGCTTTGGAAGTGAAAAAATTAATGGAAAAAATGGCAGATAAAGCGGCAGCGGCGGCTGCTAAAAAGAAACAAGCTGAAAAATCCGGTGGTGGTTTATTTGGCTTATTTGGTAAAAAGACAGTCAACAACGAAAAGAAAAAGTAATGGTGCATCAATCACCCTCTGCCTTTCCCTCATCTTCCTCTTTCCCCTCCCCCAGAGGGGATAGTAGAGGAGCAAATTTTATGCAAGGAAATGATAAAGGATTAAATTTTTACGCGCCGGGGGCAAGGGATTTATTGCCTCTAGAGGTGGCTCAAAAACGGTGGATTGAAGAACGCTTGCAGCAGGTATACCATCGGTGGGGCTATCACCGAATTATTACCTCAACTATCGAGCGCTTGGAAACTTTAATGGCTGGAGGAGCAATTAACCGCTCTACGGTGCTGCAAATCCAAAATGGAGAGGAAGAGGGGCTGGGACTGCGACCGGAACTAACTGCTAGTATCGCACGGACGGCAGTGACTCGAATGGCGGGCGTCACTTATCCGCAACGGCTTTATTACAATGCGAACGTATTTCGCCGATCGCGCTCCAGCAGTCATAATAATCAGCAGGAGTTCTATCAAGCTGGGGTAGAACTGATCGGTGGGGCTGGATTGGTAGCCGATGCAGAAATTTTGCTTTTGCTCTCAGAATGCTTAAATCAGCTTGATTTGAGTAACTGGAATTTGGTGTTGGGAGAAGCTGGGCTCACTCGCAGCCTGTTATCGGCTTTTCCACCAGAGTGGCAAGATAGAGTGCGACGCGCGATCGCTCATCTCGATCGCGTTACTCTAGAAACATTACCCCTCTCAGAAGAACTGCGCCAAAGAGCGCTGATGCTGTTAGACTTGCGGGGACGCCCCACAGACGTACTGGAAAAAGTGGCCCACTTCGACTTACAACCACCCCAGCAAGCAGCCCTCAACAATCTCAAATCATTGATTGAATTACTAGACCAAAGTTTTGCCCAAGCCGACGGCAAATCACCCATTAGCTCCAAAATAACTCTCGATTTGAGCTTAATTCAAACCTTTGACTACTACACTGGAATAGTATTTGAAGTAGTGGGCGCAACCGAGACAGGACAGCGCATCTTAGGACAAGGCGGACGCTACGACCAACTACTGAGCCTTTATCACCCACAAGGGGAAAACGTTCCCGGTATTGGCTTTTGCCTGAATATCGAAGACCTCCATCAAGCTTTATTGCCCGCGGGTCAATTACCCCAGGAAAGTCCTGCCAGCGAGTGGTTAGTCGTCCCGGAAACTCCCCAAGCTTACGGGGCAGCATTTGCTTACGCTCAAAACTTGAGAGAATCAGCTAACCTAGTGCGAGTAGAAATTGACTTAGGAGGACGCGACTCCGATGAAATTCGCGAATATGCCCGTCGTCGTCGCATCCGCCAAATTGCTTGGCTAAAACCAGATGGTTCCCCTACGGTAGAAACTCTCTGAGCAAAAAAGCATTAAAATTTGTAAATGCGAGCTACACCAAAAGTGAGATCCAGGCTCGTCTGCCGATTTCAAAAGAGAGAACACCGTGCCGCATACAATTGTTACTGAAACTTGCGAAGGCGTTGCCGACTGCGTTGATGCTTGTCCGGTTGCTTGCATTCACGAAGGCCCTGGCAAAAATGTCAAAGGTACTGACTGGTACTGGATTGATTTTACTACCTGCATCGACTGCGGCATTTGTCTCCAGGTATGTCCTGTAGAAGGTGCTATCGTCCCCGAAGAACGTCCAGATTTGCAGAAAACACCTCAGTAATGTCATTGGTCATTAGTCATTGGTCATTGGTCATTTGTACCAAAATTGATTAATTATCAATGACTAATGACTAAATGTAAAAATTAAATTCTTCAATCTAAAATCTAAAATCGAAAGTCCTATGCCCAATGAGCCTTTATTAGAAGTAGAAGATGTTTATGCAGGATATGTCAAAGATTTGGATATTCTGCAAGGCGTTAATTTCCGAATCGATCCCGGTGAATTAGTGGCAGTCATTGGCCCTAATGGAGCAGGAAAATCTACTTTGGCTAAAACTATTTTTGGGCTTTTAAATCCCCACAAAGGCAGAATTACTTTTAAAGGTGAAAGTATTGCTGGCTTAAAATCAGATCAAATCGTGCAAAAGGGATTGTGTTACGTACCTCAAATAGCTAACGTTTTCCCCTCTCTAACAGTAGAAGAAAATTTAGAGATGGGAGCGTTTATCCGCAATGTTTCTTTACAACCGCTGAAGGATAAAATCTACGCCACTTTTCCCGTGTTAGCTAATCGTCGCCGTCAACGTGCGGGTACGCTTTCTGGTGGAGAACGGCAAATGTTGGCAATGGGAAAAGCTTTGATGTTAGAACCGAGTTTGCTACTTCTGGACGAACCTTCGGCTGCTTTGTCTCCGATTTTGGTCAATAACGTTTTTGAACAAATTAAACAAATCAATCAGACAGGAACGGCTATTGTATTGGTAGAGCAGAATGCTCGGAAAGCTTTGGAAATGTCTCATCGGGGTTACGTGCTAGAAAGCGGACGCGATCGCTTTTCCGGCCCTGGACTAGAATTATTAAATGACCCGAAAGTTGGAGAACTGTATTTGGGGGCAGGTAAAGCGCATTAAGAGGAGAATTCAGGAGTCAGAATTCAGGAGTCAGAATTCAGGAGTCAGAATTCAGGAGT
>CAZJJR010000095.1:0-19754 GCA_964546365.1 uncultured bacterium
GAATCGTAAACTAGGGGGGCAGTACTTCTTGGGCACCGATCCGATTGCTGGTAGACTCGGCTATTCAAGCAGGACGAGCGGAATTTAAACTGCGCTATGTCGAGCCAATTGGTAGCCCCCCTAGTTCTGGTGCTGGCATCAAAATGCTACTTGACGGACAACTAGCCTTGGCCCAATCTTCGCGACCCCTGCTCGATCGAGAATATAACCAGGCACAACAGCGCGGTTTTAAGCTTCAACAAATTTCGATCGCCATTGATGGTTTAGCAGTTGCAGTTAATCCAAACCTCAACATTAAAGGTTTAACCATAGAACAATTAAAAGCTATTTACACTGGCAAGATTACCAACTGGCAACAATTAGGTGGCCCCAATTTAACCATTAAACCGTTTTCCCGACCACAGGGGTCTGGTGGGACGGTAGAAATGTTCCAGGAAGACATCTTGCGAGAAGAAAGTTTCAGTTCTGATGTAGCATTTGTTTCAACTACTACAGAAGCCCTGCGAAAGCTAGCAGGAAGTCCTGGCGGTATTTATTATGCTTCTGCACCAGAAGTAGTGCCACAATGTTCGATTAAACCATTAGCGATCGGGCGTAATGCAAGTGAGTTAGTCCCTCCTTATCTAGAACCGTTAGTTACACCCTCCGAATGTCCGAAGCGGCGCAATCAACTGAACGTTCGAGGTTTTCAACAAGGTAACTATCCCCTTACTCGCAACTTGTTTGTCATCGTCAAACAGAACGGAGGCGCAGAACAACAAGCTGGTGAGGCATATGCGAACTTACTACTAACAGGGGAAGGACAACAACTGCTTGGCAAGGCTGGTTTTGTTCGGATACGATAAGCGATCGGCTTTATCTGATACGAATTGTTGACAATACTGCCTGAGCTTACAGTTCTCAAGGGAAAATAGAATCAAAAATTACTTTCTTTAGAAGGAGCTAGGTAGAGGCAAAGTCCCATTAACAAGATTTCCTCCCCGTTATATCCGCGCCTAAAATATTATTTTGCTTAAGCGGACGAAAAAATTTGCTTCTTTCTAAAGAAAAACCAAATTTTTGATGAGGTTGACAAAAAATATGTATTAATAATAATCTTTTCCAGAAGTAGCGAATCTACTTACTCGGCAATTCTATCTAAAATTATCGGGCATCATTCTCAGCCAATAAATTAATTGACTAGGGAGGCAAAGAGAAACTCGTGAAAAATTATTTTGGAATTTTACCATTGTAGCTTCTTAAGGAAATTATACTAGAATCAGCGAGTAAATCTTGTATTCATTCTTGCTTCCAAACAATTCAAACAGTTTGATAGTTGGTGCAGTAAATGGCAGCATTGTTGTAGGAAGAATTAGTTAAATTATAACTAGAATGATTTTTGGCAAGAATTACCTTATAAATATCAGAGGATAGCTCAGCTTATACGCAAAATAAAAAATTAGTTATTTTCGAGAGCTACTTAATACAAAATTATCGTTATTATCCATACTTATCAGCTTTCAAAATCATGAGTTTTGCCATTAATTCAATCAAAACCAAAGGAAAATAAAAAAGAAATGGCAGAAGAAAATGCTAATAATTTACGATTTGGTTTTCCACTTTACGAAGGAGAAGAAAAAGATAATTTTTCCTCTTTAATTAACTTATCTCCTCCTATTTTTTCTAATCCTTTGTTTTGGGAATCTCCGATTGGTATTGTTTGCCAAAGTTTGGATGGTGGCATTCTCAAGGCAAATCCAGCTTTTGAAAACTTGCTCGGTTATACAGAAAGGCAGTTACGTAGATTAGATTGTCGAGCTATTTCTCATCCGGAAGATTTTGCTACCGAACTGAGGTTGATTCAACAGACGATTCATGGAATGGTGGAAAGGCAAGCTTTTCAAAAACGTTATCTGCGGCGAAATGGGGAAACTGTTTGGACAGAAGTTACGATGTCTCTGGTAGGAAAGCCAGTTACAGATGATAGTTACTTGTTGATTTTCGTGAGGGATTTAAGCTATATTCGACGTGCTGAAAAGGAATTGCAGAAGCGGAGACAATGGGAAGCTCTTTTAGGAGAAATTGCGGCAACAATTCGCAGTACTTTTGATTTTCAAAAAATTTTAGAAATAGCAGTTAAGCAATTACGAATTGCTTTAAATACAGACCGAGTAGTAGCTTATCATTTAAGGGCAGATCGCAGCGGTATTTGTGCGGCTGAAGCTGTCGAGCCAGCTTATCCTACCCTATGGGGAAGAACTTTTTCAGATGAATGTATTCCTACTAGTTATTTAAAAGCTTATTGTGAAGGTCGGCTTTGGCATACAGCGGATATTTATACGGAAAATTTATCTATTTGCCACCGCCAAATGCTAGAAGAAATGAAGGTACGCAGCATGATGGCAGTGCCAATTCAGCAGGTGGAGGATCGAGACCGAGAAAATCATTTAATTGGTAAAGCCATTTCCCTAGATGGCGATTTGCCTAACCAAAGTCGCTTATATGAATTCCGACCTTTGTGGGGTTTAATAATTGTTCATCATTGTCGCGGGCCTCGATATTGGACGGGAGATGAACAGCAGTTAGTGCAGGCAGTTGCCAATCAGGTAGCGATCGCTTTAGAACAATCTATTAGGGTGCAACAACTCCAAGCTTACGCACAAGAGTTAGAAGAAAGAGTCAAGGAAAGGACTTATTCTCTGGAAAGGTCCCTAAAATTTGAACAATTGAGTCGCGAATTAACTAAAAATTTGTATCAGGAAGGTCTTGAAGAAGACCAAATGTTACAAGCAGCAGTACAAGGTTTAGTTAATACTTTAAAAGTGGATGGGGTTTTTGCCTGTCTTTTGGATCGGCAACAAGTGTCGCTGGAAGTCCGCTGTCAGCATTTTAATAATTTAAGTACTGACAGCGTTTTATCTTATGAGGAGCAAAAAAACGGAACTCGGTCTACTTTAGTATTTTGGGGAAGGTCTAGAATACCAATTGATAGTGATAATTCTCTGGTGGGTACGCGATTGCCATTGCTCGATTTGCCGGAAAATTACCGTGCTTTACTGATGGCAGGAAAAACTTGTTTTTTAGGTAGCGGTATTTTACCAATTGGAAGTGGAGAAAATTTATTAGGAGATTATTCTCGGCTGGATATTACTAGCTATCAGACTGTCTCGATCGCGCCGATTTGGGATGGACAATTAATCGGTGCGATTTTTTTGGTAATGAAAGTAGACCTCACGCGAGTGCCTTTGTATTATCAGTTACCTGCTGATGAAGTTCAATTACTAGAACAGGTTAGTAATCAATGCGCGATCGCAATTCGGCAGTCTCGCACTTGGCGACGCCTGCAAACGCAAAATCAAGAACTAGCGGCTTTAAATCGTTTAAAAGGAGAGTTAATTGCCAATACTAGTCACGAATTGCGGACTCCTTTAACGGCAATTCTCGGCTTTTCTAGCGTGTTGTTGCAAGAATGCTTTGGCCAATTGAATTTTAAGCAGAAGGAATATGTCGATCGCATTAGCAACAGCGGTCAACATTTACTGGAAGTCATCAACGATATTCTAGATTTATCCCGAATTGAAGCGGGGCGTCTAGAACTAGAACTGCAAATTGTTTTTATCGCGGAAATCGTGGAAAGCGCGATTAGTTTAATCAGAGAAAAAGCGCTCGAACAAGGGTTGAGTTTGGAAGTTGAAATCGATCCTAACGTGGAATATTTTACAGCAGATGCTCGACGCCTCAGACAAATGCTACTCAATTTATTGAGCAATGCGGTGAAATTCACTACTAATGGAAAAGTCGGATTGAAAGTCTATCTTTCTCGTCAAATATCAGATGGGGGTGCTATTGATTTGGTTAATTTCCTAGTATGGGATACGGGAATTGGCATCGATCCAGCCCAACAAGGCCAACTATTTTCTCCTTTTTCCCAAATTGATAGTTCCTTGTCTCGTCGTTACTCCGGAACTGGTTTAGGTTTGGCGATTACTCGTAAGTTAGCAGAACTTCACGGGGGCTGGATTACCTTGGAATCTAAAAAAGGTCAAGGGGCGCGTTTTTTGTTGACTTTACCTTTTTATCCTTCATCTCGCGGTTAATTAGTTAATTGAGAAAGGGGACTGAAAATAGCTCGCAATAAACAAATACGAAGTATAAATATTAAAACAAACTAGTTTGTTTTAATATTTATACTTGATTCCTCAGCCCCTTGTTTCTTCTATTTTCGCAACGCTGTCTCACCTGGTAAACAGATCAGATTATCGTCTTGAGTGTGGATTAATCCTCGTTGGCGCAATTTACCCATTAAGCGAGTGACGGTAACGCGAGTAGACCCAATTGCGCTGCCAATTTGAGCGTGAGTGAGCGTCCAAGGTAGACAATATCCGCGATCGCAAGGTTCGCCGAACTCTTCAATTAACAAGGTAAGAAATCCCAAAAGGCGATCGATAGTACGGCGTTGTCCGAGAGTACTCAG
The DNA here is from genome assembly GCA_964546365.1 of uncultured bacterium. GTDB lineage: Bacteria > Cyanobacteriota > Cyanobacteriia > Cyanobacteriales > Aerosakkonemataceae > DATNQN01. The sequence goes on from CAZJJR010000095.1 coordinate 4,454, forward strand.
CCATAACAATTTGCGCTGGTGCTGATAGCGAAACGCATCTAAAACTTCGCGCCGGAAATGGGGCCAATTATCTAAATCGTGCCAATACATCCACACGACAGAGGTTTGGTCGATGTGGGCGTAACTGTGAAGGGTAAAAGGTGACTGAGCGACAATTTCAAATGGCTGTCCTGCGCCGACAAACCCTAAGAAAGCTTCTTCTTGATTTGCATTGGTAGCGCGAGAGGTGAGGTTGCGATGAGTTGCGCTTACTTGAGCAACTCCTACCATTCTGACCGCACCACGCTGAACTAAATATAGTAGTCCTGGTCGAGCCGGAATTTTTTCATCTTTGCTAAAAGTGCGGCATCGATAATGTTCGTTAGCCCAGTCAAGTATCCGTTGCCAGGTTAAAAAAGGTCGAGACGAGTCAGGTCGCAGCGTCTCTGCATCAAAAGTGTTTGGTTGGATGGAAAGGGACTGTTGCACCATAGTTTTAGAGGCTAAGAAAAAGGGATTAATGGAATGTTTAAGAAAAACGAACTCTACTTTTCAAACCGAGTCATCTGTCTGTAGATGTCAAAACAAAGTTTCCTTCATACCATCTTTATATATGTTTTACTTTATATTTAAAGTAATAAAAGATACCTTATGTTTTATTAAAGTATCGAGATATTTGGTTTTGTATTTGTTATCTTTGATGCAAGATACTCCCGTAGACAGATGTAAAAAATTATCCTGGTTTTATCAATGGTGCGGTTAGGGTGAATCAAAGTAACTGGACGCTAGAATTTCCTAGTATGAAGGGTTTTTTGCAGATTTGGCTGGCCAGAGCAGCCAATTCTCTTAATCTGGGCTTGGAGATGCCAGGGGGAGGGATGAGTAGTTATACGGTAGGTGCGGATGAAATAAAAGCACAGATGATTCCTTTATACCAGGTTAAAGATAAAACGCAAGTTATATACGTATCGCCCTTTACCCTTAAGTGGTCAAAATCGTCGCTGGGGTCGAGTACGGACACTGCTTTAGCGATCGCAAAGCGATTGTGCGAATTAATTAACCCAAGTGAAGATGACAACCAACAACTTTTCACCATTAAGGTAGATTCTCCTGGTTCGATCAACATCCAATTGGCAGATCTAACGATCGCAATTTGGTTACAAAACTTAACTAAAATACTTCCTTTGATAGAACAAGAAAAAGTTTCTTTTAGGTTGGTAAATTCTTTAAAAAAAACAACTGCTTTTTCCGTAGGTAGTTCATCTTCTGTTTTTTCTGCCCAGTATGCTCATGCTCGTTGTTGTTCTTTGCTGCGGCTCGCTCATCGTGAAAGAATTATAGTTTTAGAAGAACCCGATCCCGAAACTACTCCCATTTACTGGAAAACGATCGCCCCTCAACCTATTCCCTGGCTGAATAGGAATAATCGATTGCGATTAGTAGATCCGGCGGAAAGAAATTTGATTTACGATTTTTTTGGGGTTCTAGATATTCTATACTGCCTCGATCGCCAGAAAAACCCGATTTCTGGCGCTACGCTAGCCAATACTATTTGTCAATCGTTTGAGCAGTTTTATCGCCAATGTCGAATTTGGGGTGAGGTGAAAACAGACGAGGTTGACTTAGCAAGAGCTAGATTGGGTTTAGTAGCGATCGCCCAGGCTTTGTTGAGATTGTTTCTGGTGGACTTTTTAGGTGTATCGGCCCCCTTAGAACTGTAAATTAAGATACTAATTGTACGGACTGAATAATATTGTCAAGAAACTTTAACAAAGGGGATGACAAATTCTATAGGTGTCATGTATAGTGACTACTGTGTGAGGAGCGAACCAGTTAGGAGACCGAGACGAAACACGGCCAGTCGTCGGTCTCCTTTCTGATCGAAGGTATTTTTTTTAAGAGTTATTACTTTTACTTGAGACAGCGACTTTTTTAACTAAAGAAGAAAAGTTTCGATCGCAGCTACCACTCCATCTTGTTCTACAGTAGGTGCCACCCAACGAGCGATCGCTTGCACTTGTGGCGGAGCGTTACCCATTGCCACGCTAATACCAGCGTATTCGAGCATTTCTACATCGTTAAAGTTATCGCCGACTGCCATTACGTTGCTGGCTTGCAGTCCTAAGATTTCTTCTGCTAAATAACGAACTGCCGTTCCTTTATTTACCCAAGGGTTAGTTGCTTCAAAGAAGGTGGCGACTGACGTGGTGAGATAAAGTTCAGCCGGGGTGTACTGCTGGCGCAGAGTACCTAACAAACGCTCGATCGTATCCGTATCGTGACACAAAGCAAGTATTTTAGTAGGTTCGTTATCCAACACTCGCCTCAAATCCCCAACTGGTAGGGGTTCGATTCCCGAACGTTCGGCATAAAGTAGGGTTTCTTTCGTTAATTCTCGCACGTAGAGTTCGTCGTTGATGTAAAAATGGACGGAAAGCAGCGATCGCAATTCTGGTTTCTCAAAATAATCCAAAAGTTGCAATGCTAGTGTTTTAGATACTGGCCAATGGCGATATACTTTCTCTGTGGTCGGTTCTTTAATTAATGCTCCTTGATAAACGATCAGAGGCAGCTGACAACCGATATCCTGATAAAAGCGTAATGCAGAACGATACATCCGACCTGTGGCGATGGCAACTTTGATGCCTTTTGCGCGTGCAGCTTGAATGGCTTTTTTGACTGGTTCCCGAATCTGATTTGACTCTCCCGCGATCGTACCGTCGATGTCCAGTACCAACAATTGAATATTTTCAGCAGGTTTATTCGATCGCTCAGTATTTATATCCTGAGGGGTGGCATATATCTCTTGCATAGCCGCAGTAAGTTCTCCTGAAGTATCCCTGTCAAGATTAGCAGGCAGAGTTACCAGTTTAGATATACATCATGCCTATGGGGAAAACTTTTGTATAAGTGTATTTACGCTAATTTTCAGCCAAAAATAGTTCTTAGACAAAGAATATTCAAAAAATCCAGCTGACATTTGTGGGAAATACGGTTCTCATTGTTAAGCAGAGCCATCTATCTTAGAAAGAATCTACAAAACTAACTTTTCAAGGGTGCTTTTGCTGCGACTGTTACTTGGTTGAGTGTAGCTGATTAAACTACATCGGTAAAACTTAGTAAAACAGCCATTTGCAAATTTTTTGGAAAAATAAAATAAATAAAAGCTTTCTAATATTATTTTTTAATATAAAAAGCTGAAGTTAAAACATTGCAACAGCTAAAACATTACTGGCTGGAATTTTTGCAATGAATATGAAAATTAGACGAACATTTATATTTATTTGATTTTCATAATTATTGATAGGAGTGTAAAGAGTTGATGAATTAGTCCCTGAAACGTAGACGAAGCCAAATCGATTAATTGATAATTGACATCAGATAAACCGAGACGCACTACAGACAAAATAAATTAGGTGAGGTTAGTTAGATATGAAAACTAAATTTTTGGCTGGCTTAACAACTGCTGCTTTAGTTGCGATTTCCGTACCAGCACAAGCCGCTTCTTTATATAGTGGTGAAAGTTTTGGTACTAGCGGGATTAAGTTTATTGAAAATACCAAAGTAAACTTTAATTTTAACGAGTCTCATGGTTCTTATACCTCTTCTGTAAAAGTTTTTGAAGTTGGTGCTAATAACCAACTTACAATGGTTAAAAGCTTATTTAGTGAAACCAAACAATCGGATAATGGCAGTGCTAACGGTTGGTTGGGAAGTTGCGGAAATACGGTGTTAGTTTGCACGAACGATTTCGTTTTCGAGGCTAATAAAACCTACACTTTGGGGTTAGACAGCGGCAATAATGGTATCGTATATACAACCACTGCATTGAATAATTTTGCTTCTGGTGGAACGCAACAAGCTGTATTTAATTCTTTTGGTTCCCTTGGCGCAACAGATGGAACAACATATAGCGCAGCTAATCAAGCACAATATCAGTCAGGCGATCCGTTTGCAAATGTACTGAAAATATCGTTTGACGATCGCGGTAACGGTAACGATAAGGATTTCCAAGATGTTAGCTTATGGGCTAGCGCATCGCGAGTCGCCAAAGAATCCGTACCCGAACCAACGACATTAGCTGGTTTAGCACTTGCAGGCGCAGCTATTACCGTTTCTCGTCGTCGTCGCACTCGGACGATCGGCTAATTAAATTTATCGATCGCATTCATTCACATAAGCAGAGTGGAGTTTAAAAAGCCGTCAGGTGAAATAGCCGACGGCTTCTTTTTATCATTGGAGTACAGGCACGATCGACCAGCCGATCGCTAAAATGGAGATTATGTCTAACTCCACCTCTGCTTCCCCGGAAAATCACCCCCTGATCGTCTTGGTTGATGGTCACTCTTTGGCGTTTCGTTCTTATTTTGCTTTCGCTAAAAGTCGCGATGGCGGTTTAAAAACCAAGAGCGGAATTCCTACGAGCGTATGTTTTGGTTTTCTCAAGTCTTTGCTATCTGCGATCGAGTCCCAACAACCAGCAGCAATGGCGATCGCATTTGACTTGGGATTGCCGACTTTCCGCCATGAGGCAGATGACACTTATAAAGCCGATCGTCTAGAAACACCTGAAGACTTTATCACGGACTTGAAAAATCTTCACGAACTTTTAGACGGATTTAACTTAAAAATTGTCACTGCTGCTGGTTACGAAGCAGATGATGTGTTAGGAACCTTAGCAACGCAAGCAAGTGCAGCGGGTTATCGGGTGAAAATTATCACTGGCGATCGCGATTTATTTCAATTAGTCGATACTACTAAAGGAATCAGCGTTCTCTATTTAGATAAATTTCAGCGGAGTGGTATCGGTTTTATCGATATTGAACCCGAACAAGTCAAAGAAAGAATGGGAATTTCCCCAGAACAAGTAGTCGATTACAAAGCTCTCTGCGGTGATAGTTCGGATAATATCCCAGGCGTCAAAGGAATCGGAGATAAAACAGCAGTCAAACTACTCAACGATTACGGTTCGCTCGATAAAATTTACGCTTCATTAGAAGAAATTAAAGGCGCAGTTAAAACCAAACTAGAAACCGGAAAAGAAGAAGCTTACCACTCTCAACATTTAGCCAAAATCGTTGTTGATGTTCCCCTCGATATTAACTTGGAAGACTGCAAGCTGAAAGGATTCGATAACAGTATTTTAGAACCGCTGTTAGAAAAGTTAGAATTTAAGTCATATTTAAAAAAGATTCAACAATTACAGCAAGCATTTGGCGGGGAAGTCGAAGAAAACCAACCAGAATCTACTAGTACGACTTCACCAGAAAATTTTGATAATTTTGCCGATAGCGAGGATTTATCATTTTTTAGTTTTGCGGAAACGGAAGCAGCGCAGAAACAATCGGATTCGCCAATCACACCTCTTATAATCGATACTGAAGATAAACTAAATGAATTAGTAAAAAAACTTAAAAAATGTACTGACGTAACAGTTGCTTGGGATACGGAAACCAGCGACTTAGAACCAAGAGATGCTGAATTAGTAGGAATTGGTTGCTGTTGGGGAACTAACCCAGATGATATTGCTTATATTCCCATTTATCACAAAAAGGGAACGAACTTAGATAAAGCAAAGGTTTTAGACGCTTTACGTCCGATTTTAGAAAGCGACGAATATCCCAAAACATTACAAAATGCCAAATTCGATCGTTTGGTGTTGCGATGTCAGGGAATTAACTTAGCTGGCGTGGTGTTTGAAACTATGCTAGCTAGTTACGTGCTAAATCCTGAAAACAGCCATAGTTTGAGCGATTTAACTCAAAGATATTTAGGATTAATAATTAAGAGTTATGGCGAAGTAGTACCGAAAGGTAAAACTATCGCTGATGTTGATGCTACTGCGATCGCGCATTATTGCGGAATGCAGGTTTATGCCACATTTCAGTTAGTTAGCAAACTACAAGAAGAACTATCATCTGCTGCTAAATTACAATATTTGTTACTTAAAGTAGAACAACCTTTAGAACCTGTTTTAGCAGAAATGGAATATGTTGGCATTCGGATTGATGCGGCATATTTGAAAGAACTTTCTCAAGAATTAGAAAAAGATTTGCTAGAAATCGAACAAAATGCGTATGAAGCAGCAGGGGAAAAATTTAATTTAGGTTCACCCAAACAGTTGAGCCAGATTCTATTTGATAAACTGAATTTGGATAAGAAAAAATCTCGAAAAATAGCCAGTGGCTATTCTACTGATGCTGCTACGCTGGAAAGATTGCAAGGAGATCATCCAGTTGTTGATGCCATTTGGGAATATCGCAGTTTATCTAAGTTAAAATCTACTTATGTAGATGCGCTACCAGAGTTGATTCGGCAAGATAGTCAGCGAGTACACACTAATTTTAACCAAACTGCCACGGCGACGGGAAGACTGTCTTCTTCTAACCCGAATTTGCAAAATATTCCGATCCGAACCGAATTTAGTCGCCAAATTCGCAAAGCATTTTTGCCAGAAGATGGTTGGTTGTTAGCATCAGCAGATTATTCGCAAATCGAGTTGAGAATCTTAGCTCATTTGAGTCAAGAACCCGTGCTGGTGGAAGCTTATCAAAATAACGAAGATATCCACACCGTTACTGCAAGATTAGTATTTGATAAAGAGAATGTGAGTTCAGATGAGAGACGTTTAGCAAAAACCATTAACTTTGGCGTAATTTACGGAATGGGATCGCTGAGATTTTCGCGATCGACTGGCGTAGATAAGACAAGCGCCAATGAATTTATCAAGCGTTTTAACAAGCGATATCCAAAAGTTTTTGAATATTTGGAGAGGATGAAACGGGAAGCGATCGCAAATGGCTACGTAGAAACAATTTTTGGACGCCGCCGCTATTTTAACTTTGAAAGTGGTAGTTTGCGTTCCCTTCTAAATAGTAATCCGGATGATATCGATCTGGATCAACTAAAACGAATGAGCGCTAATGACGCGCAACTTTTACGTGCTGCTGCTAACGCGCCGATCCAAGGTTCTAGCGCCGATATCATCAAAATTGCAATGGTAAAACTGCACGAAATTTTGCGTAATTATCAAGCGCGTTTACTATTGCAAGTGCATGATGAATTGGTGCTGGAAGTTCCGCCATCCGAATGGGAAGAATTGCAAGTGAAAGTTCGGGAAACTATGGAAAATGCCGTGCAATTGAGCGTACCTTTAGTGGTTGACGTGAGTGCAGGAAAAAATTGGATGGAGGCGAAGTAGCAGCTAAATTTTTAGTTGGCAGTAGTTTAAAAGTTCAGGTTTAGTTTAGGTGAAAGTAGAATTCGCTTCCTGAAATTCTAAAATGGGAAGCGGTTCATCAGCAAAGTCAAGAAACTCACCAACCATTGGTAACCAATCGTCGATTATATTTTTACATAAAATATGCTCAACTCTAGTTTCCTCGTCATTACAAGGAATTGTAACTTTATAAACAAAGCCATCTTCTGAGGTTAAAAAAGCATCTCTTAACTGAATAGTGCCAGAGCGAACTTTTTCTAACCTGCGTTGAGACATTGGAACATAAAGCCATATTGTAGAATTTTTTGTTTGATCTATCCAAAGCGCAAGGAAAAGAAACCCAGAGGCATTTCGACAGCTAAAAAGGCATGGACGATCGTAATACTCATATACTTCGACGATCTCAAGCTTTCCCAAAGGAGTCAATTGTGGAAGTAAGTTCATAACATACCTTATTCAGTATCAGAATATATGATATTAACAACCTGAAATAGTGTCCAAGGTTCAATCCCAACTGGAATCCACCATGTATGGTGGGTGTTACCTGTTCTCTTTGAGGGTGTGTTCAGTATTAATCCCAAATTGGGAGTAAGAGTAGCTATAGCAGCTTTCTTTTTACGAAGTGCAGGGATTCTTTTACGAGCGATCCGAACGCCTTCTTCAGATGTAAATACTGACAAACCGCAGGCTTGACATTCTGTTAAGCCTGTCGGACAAATCAGATCCGGATTTTGCTCCCGCCATGAACGAAAATCTTCTGGTGTCGGAAAATCGCTATCAATAAAGCGGTAAACCTTAACTAAAGCTGGTTGTGCAGTTTCAGGTGGGCAATTTTCCGGGAAGTAATCAGGCCATTGCATTGGGTATTAACCCTATTCTATTATGTATGCAAGAACAGTGTTATTGTCTCATGCTTTTAAAGCACCCGATTCTTCCTTCTCAAAAAATCAATTTTTTCCGGAGCATAATTAATACTAAAATCCTCAGCGTCCGACGCTATATTCTTCAGAGCGATATGGATTTAAAGAATTTTGAACAAATGGCTGATGGAACTACTGAGATTAAATTTGATAATAATAAAGGTGTTTGCTTTGTCGCTATTACAGAGGCTAATAGTGTAGGAGTTATTGAGGAAACATTGCAATTTACAGGTAGTAGTTATATAATTTTCAATGTGACTAATAATATTTTTTGGAAGGAAAGAGTTAATCAGACTATAAGTAAAATAGAAATCCTTAAATCTAAATATGCTTCTGATGATAATCCAAGTGAATTTGCTGTTGAGTTTCAATTCAAAAATAGCAAATGTGTTTGCATTGAGTATTTAAATGAAGAAGAATTCCCTGACACTATCCGAGTGATAGAGAAGTATGAAGATGACCAGTGCATAAGACTAGAATTATGCTAACCACTTATTTGTAGAGTATTTGATGATCCAGCTACTCCGGAGGAGATTGAAGCACGTCACGTTTTAGAGATGTTTGTGCCGGAAACGCTGTAAAATTCATATTACTGTCCGTTACACCTATCGAAAAGTATGTTATTTATAAAGCAAGAGGAGCAGCAGTAATGGCAGAAGCTTCGGAACCACGCGCTAAGTCTGCTTACTACGATCGCAATTGCGATCGCATAGTCGTTGAACTAAAAAATGGAGCAACTTTTCTTTTTCCCCCACAACTAGTAGAAGGATTGACGGAAGCATCTGCAGAGAATTTAGCGCAAGTAGAAATTACACCTTCTGGTGAAGGTTTGCACTGGGAAACACTTGATGTAGATTTGAGTATTCCATATTTGATGGTAGGTATATTTGGCACTAGACTATGGATGGAAAAGCAGTCAATGGTTGCACAAAAAGCTGGTTAGATGAGAATTGAGTAAATCTATGGAAAGTAGCGATCGCGCTTATTATCGTGATTTAGAAAAATATCAACACGATCTGCGTGAATTTGAGCAACGCTATGATATGGAATCTGCTATTTTCTATCAACGTTTTTGATTCATTGAAGCATATCATTTGGTTGATTTTACAATTTTTCTCGTAACGCTTCTAACTCTTCTCTTAAAGATAAAGGCTGATATCCCAAACTAAAAGCTTTTGCACTATCTAAAGAAACATCACTCGGTCTTGGTGCTGCCATTGGTACATCTTTTTGTAAACATCCTTTCAAATTTTCTTGAGGAAGTTTCAATACATCTGCCATTAAATAACCAAAATCATAGCGGGAAACTCGCTCTTTTCCGCCTAAATGAATAACTCCTTCCACTTTTTCTAAAGCTAATAATAATCCCCTAGCGGCGGTTTTTCCACTTACAGGTGTTCGGAATTCATCGGTAAACAAACTTAGCTCTTTTCCTTCTCTTAAAATTTTGATAAATGGTTGAATAAAACTAGTTGTACCAGTTGGCGCAATGCCAAACATTAACGGCATTCGGCAAACGGCGGTTTTTGGGTAACGTTCCAGCATACCTCGTTCAGCCATCACTTTTTGTTCGCCGTAAATGCTGATGGGAGATACGGGATCGGTTTCTCCATAAGGAGGATTTAAACCATTGAAAACTAGGTCAGTGGAAGTGAAAGCGCAAGGAATAGAATAGTCAGAAGATATCCCTGCGATGTTCAAAGAGGTTGTGACATTAATTAGTGATGATTCTTCTGGATGATTTTGACAAAAATTGGGGTTAGATTGAGCGGCGGTGTGAATAACTGCGTTTGGCTGAATCTCCTCAAATAGCTGTTTGAGTTCTTGAAAATTTCTCAAGTCAGTTTTAATCAACTTTACGCCAGAAATATCAACGGTTTTGGAAAAATAAGTTCCATAAACTTCCCATTCTTGTTGAGCGATTTGGCAAAGGTTCCATCCTAGAAAACCGCTAGATCCGGTAACTAAAAGTTTTTTCATTTGGTTGATGGCTAAGTATGGTAGTAATATTAATTATCCATCTTTCGGAACCGTGTCACAATAGGAATAGGTGCTGCGAAACCTTTTCATTGCTTTTGCGATCGATTTAAATAGAAAATAGCAAATTTAAAATGTTATGGCTTTAAGGAACTTAATCAAAACCTCTCTGAAATGTGTTGGTATTGGCGTTTTGATTCTTAGCTTAACCGGATGTCCGATTCGTTGGGGACAAAATACTTATTTGGTTAAGCGCGTTAGTGACGGAGATACGCTGAGTTTAGCAGATGGGAAGGGAGAGAAGTTTACGGTGCGCTTTGCTTGCGTGGATGCGCCGGAAATTGCCCATTCTCAAGCGGAAAAGCAAAGTAGAAAAATTATCGATAAGAATCAATTCAATTGGGGAGTTAAAGCACAAAGTCGGGTGCAGCAGTTGGTGAAACAGGGAGGCGATCGCGTTCAATTAACGATCGCCGATACCGATCAATATAGACGTAAAATCGCTGAAGTACGTTTGCCTAACGGTACTTTTATCCAAGAAATCTTAATTAAAGAAGGACTGGCAATGGTATATCAACCTTACCTAAAAAACTGTCCCAGTGCGGCTTTAATTCAAAAAGTAGAAGCGGAAGCAAAGAAGAGTAGTAAGGGAATTTGGAACGATCCTAAATTCGTACCGCCTTGGCAATATCGTCGCACTAAATAAAGGATGAAGGATGAAGGATAAAGGATGAAGTAAAAAATTTTTACTGATTTACCAATCTTTTGGCCCACTTTCTACCCATTCTTTGGTAGTTTCTTGGTTATCGTCCTCAATATCTTCTTCTAAATCGTCGTCGTCTGTTTCTCGATCGTCTTTTTGCTGATTAGCGCCATTTAGTAGGGGAATTGCGATCGCACCGCCAGCTACTCCCACCCCAGCACTAAATGCCAATACCATCCCTGTTGGTAATTGAATTGACCGAAAAGTCAGAAATTTCAATGATACCGCTTTGCCGTTTTGTGCGGAAAGAATAGCAATTCCGACAATCCAAGTGGCTGTGATTAGGGAAGTAATCAGACTGGCGATCGTTTTCATATAGCTAGGGAATAGGGGCTAGGGGCTAGGGGCTAGAGGCTAGGAGCTAGGGAAAGAGAAAAGCATTCTATAATTAACACTTCTTCTCTTTCTCCTTTCGCCTTGCCTCCTGCCGCCTATTAGCGCTGATGAGAGATTTCAGCTAGAGATGCACTAAGCGGCGACTGGTTCTAACTTGTTAATGGTTTCTTCCATTTTTTCAGCAACTTGAGTTAGTTTTTCGGGAGTGTTTGTTTCCATATAAACCCGCATCAGGGGTTCGGTTCCCGATGGACGCAGCAACACCCAACTTCCCTCTTCCAAATACAGCTTAATACCGTCTTTGCGTCCGATTTCTTTGACTTTAATGCCTGCCACTTCCGTGGGGGGATTTTTGGTAAAGGAATCGATGACGGCTGCTTTGTGTGCATCATCTAGATGCAAGTCGAGGCGTTTGTTGTAGAGTGGGCCACCCGCTTCTTTGATGGCTTCTTCTACTAATTGGCTGAGGGGTTTGCCTTCATATGCGATCGCTTCTGCTACTAGCATATCTGCCAAAACCCCATCTTTTTCGGGAATATGGCCGATAATACTCAAACCGCCGGATTCTTCGCCACCGATCAGCACTTGGGTTTCCCGCATTTTCTCGCCAATGTACTTAAAGCCTACGGCTGTTTCGTATAGTTGCAAACCGTACTTGGCAGCGAGATTATCTAGCAGGTGGGTGGTAGCGACAGTCCGCACAATCGCACCTGTTTTGCCTTTATTCTTAACTAAGTGACGCGCCAGCAGTAGCAACACCGTATTGGGGGTGAGAACGTTACCTTGTTCGTCCACGATACCAAAGCGATCGCTATCTCCATCCGTCGCCAAACCCAGATCCGCGCCATCTTTTTTGACTGCTTCCACCAGTTCCGTCAGTTGTTCTCCCTTCGGTTCCGGCATTCCGCCGCCAAACAACACATCCCGGTAAGTGTGGAATGTCTCCGTATCGCAACCGCACTCTAGCAACACCATATCCAAGTAGCCGCGAGAAGTGGAGTACAAAGCATCGTACTTCACCTTTAACTTGGCGCTGCGAATCCGTTCCACATCTAGCAAAGTGTAGATAAATTCCAGATAAGCAGGTTTGGGGTCAAAGGTGGAAATCCGATCGGAGTTGTTACCCTTCGGCGGTTCATCAGTAGCATTCGTAATATTTGCTACGATTGTATCAGTAATTTCCGGCGTGGCTGGGCCTGCGTAATCCGGGATGTACTTGATGCCGCAATAGGGTGCTGGGTTGTGGGAAGCTGTGAACATCAGCGCCCCTGCCGAGTTCAAATGCTTGGCATTGTAAGCAATGACCGGAGTTGGGCAATCCCGATCGACAATTTTTACTGTCCAACCTTGGTCTGCCAAAATTTGGGCAGCCGTGCGGGAAAATTGGTCAGCCAAAAAGCGAGTATCGTATGCTACTAGAACTGGTCTATCTTTAGAATAAGCTGTTTCCAAGTAACTTGCGATCGCCCGCGTTACCTTGCAAACATTCGCAAACGTGAAATCATCGGCGATAATTCCACGCCATCCGTCAGTACCAAACTTAATCTGGTTCGAGTTGCTGCTAGCACTCATTTGCGCCACTCCCTCTCAATTCACCATCCATAGTACTAGCAAGCAAGTCATTCGATTTTAGATTTTCGATTTTCGATCGAACAATTGACCGAACCGATCGGTCTGGATTGGCGGCATCTATTTTAGCGTTTACTCAGCAGTCACAGCCCAATTGGTTGAGTAATTGTGCTGAGAGTTCCGTTAAAATACGATACTAAGGTTAAAGATTTTAAACAAAAAGTTTTACTTTTAAGCGAAAATACAGCATACTTTATTACCATACCCCGTTAAGATTCAGTAAAATTTATTCCCCGTTTACAAATTTTTCAATAAGACCCCCGCTCGAGATTCGGATAAAGCGGTTTTTGGCTTTTAATTAGTTTAAACACCCAAAAATAGGCTCTTATCTCTTTATCAATTGATTCTCTGCTTTTTTCTCAATTTTTTATAAAACGATGACTCACTCCCCGGCATCTACAACGGCGAAAGTTCAGTTTTCTCAACCCTCCAGTTCCCCAACTGAAGCATTTGAATCGAAACTTCATTCTCTAGCAGTTTTATGGGCGCGGAAATACTACCTTTCCGTATCTTCTGCTAATGATGACCGGTCGATTTCCGGCGACGAAAGCGCGATCGAAGTTGATTCTTTGCCCGGTCGCGCTCGCACGGCTGAGAAATTATTACAAAATTTAACCTTAGCTAGCGCCCAAGCTTGGTCTTTTACGGAAACTCTTCTTTCCGAGGAAATTCGCCGCCACGGTATTAACCCCGAATTAATCAATCCTTTGCAAATTGCGGCGGATACGCGCCATTTATTTGAAAAAGCGTTAGATGGTTATGCTAATGGTTTCCCACCAGCACGCTTATCCGTAATTTTGGGTAGATATTGCGGTAAAGTACGGCAAAAATATACAGCAGAAGACCCCCGCGCGATCGGCTTTGTCAGTATGCAGTTCCATTACACCGGCCAAAAGTTGCTCGAATGGCTTTCTCCATCAGAAAAAGAGCTATTCGCACCTTATTTGAAGGTAATGGATGACCATATGTATATGCCCCTGCAAGCTTCTTACGAAGCAGCGGCTAATCATGACGAACATTCTCCGGTATTAATTGCCGTTCAAAAACTGCTACCGATCAGTACGCGAATTGCTCATGCCGTTTACGATCGCGTTTCTCGTCAGCATCCCAGTTACCACAGCTATAGTGGCGCACTGACTCAGGAAATAGTCAAAATCTCCAGCATCCGGGATGTGGAGATGTTTCAAGTTTATTTGTGTTTGTGCGTTTTAGAAGCCAGCATCGGTTCCGTGCAACAAGAACTGTTTCCCTTATGCGTAATGTTATACCCCCGTCTGCAAGTTAGCTGGACGTTGGTACAAGAAATGCTGCAAGGGATTTTCTGGGAAATGCACGGTCAGTTACCTTTAGAATACGTAGCCATTTTTCTACCCTACTTACGTACTTTATCGGAAATGTTTTCTCAATCGGTATTTCGCGATAAATGACGATCGGTAAATTAGGCTGAAGTCTGAAGGAAAGAAAATTTTAGCTATTCGGACACAAGCCCGACACTTACCCGATAGGGAAGTGTGGGAAGAATATTCGGCTGGTTGATGACACTAGGGGAGAAACCGAGTTTCTTGCCAATGACTAAACGGAAATTTTAGATTTTTCGGAAAAAACCCGGTTTCTCAGGTCTTGTTGAGAATGGTGCAAGACCTGAGTTAATCCTTGTTTGAGTTCAGATAAGTCATCTGGCTGACGGCAAGAGCTTCTCTTGGGCCATCCTCGCCTTCAATTTCCTTCAAGATCCAAACAGGCCACAAAGCGGCGATCCAAAGTTTAGTAGAGCTTTTGAACAAAAGCTTGTTATTAGAACGAGAAATAGAGTTGCGATCGCCCAAGGAGGCGAAATAACAAATTAACCCGGAAAAAAAATAAGCTGTTGCTGAAGATGCTAATACTAATACTGTCATCGTCCCTGGTTTCAAGTTATCGAAAGAAGTTAACCAAAGCTTCGTTCCAGCAAAGTTCTAGATGCAGCCCTGATAGAAATTTCATTCTATCCGGTAATTTCGGCAGAAAGAATGTAGTGTCAGACACCTTGTTACCTGCCAATCTACGATCTGGCGATCCTTACTGGGAAATAGAGGATGTTATATTAAAACCTTGCTTTTGGCCTGGTTGTAATATGTAAACTGTTGATAAACTCTAGTAACCTTTTTTACATCGCCTCAGAATTAATCAGTAATTCTTTGGACGGCGTTTTACGTGTTTGGTGGTTTTCCTAGAGGAGCCACTCTTAGAATAGGCAATAAATGTGAAAATTTTGTGAAAGATTCCCTAATTATTTAAAGTAAAGATAAAGTAAAATGGCTAATTTTGTAAAATTTCTGTAAAGATACTTAATTATCAATAACAATTAACTTTAATAGCGCCCCAAATCTTTGCTCCTGACTCTGCTCCTACCAAAAGAATCAACGTGGCAGCAGGTAAGCTTGCATCGCATATAAATTTTATATTGCTGGTGCTAGGCAAAAACCGTAAATCCCTCTC
>CAZJJR010000096.1:0-11416 GCA_964546365.1 uncultured bacterium
GCCCCCACTGATTGTAATTTTGAATTAATAATTTTGAATTTTGAATTGATTTGACTGCCTTTTGGCCGAACACTAATGAGGCGGCATTCGATTAAAGTAGCCCTTTGTTTTGAGGAATTCTGGTTCCGCCAGCGTTGGGAATTACGCTACAAGGAATCGGTTTGGGCGTTACGCGAGGCGCGGGGGTGGGAGTCACGCGAGGGGTAGGAGTCATGGCGCAAGAACCGGGACGGTAGCTAGTAGGAGTGGGAGCCGGAAAAGAGGCACATCGATTAACATTTAGTTGTTTGGTTGATGGCCGATCGTCTCCTCGTAGTTTTTTAGTAATAGAAGGCACATTGGGAGTAGTGGCTTTCCCCAATGCGATCGCAGCACCTCTGCGAACTCGTTCGTTTTTATCTTGCAATGCTTTATTTAATTCCGGTACGGCGGGAGAACCAATTCCCCGTAAAGCGATCGCAGCATTCAAACGTACTTGCTCGTCGTTATCTTTCAACATTTCGATCAGCATGGGGACTGTTTCTTTAGCTTGTGTACCAATTCCCGCTAATGCAAAAGTCGCGCCTCTCTTTACCTGCACGTCTTTACTATGCAATGCTTCGGTCAAAGCAGCTACCGCCGGAAAACCAATTCTTCTTAACGCTACAGCCGCATCTAAACGCACTTGCTCGTCGTTATCTTTTAACATTTCAATTAGATGGGGAATCGCGGGTTTTGCTTCTTGACCGATCGCGCCTAAAGCAAAAGCCGCACCACCGCGAATCTCTGTTTCTTCTTCCTGTAAAGCTACCGTTAGGGCGGGAATTGCCGGAGAACCTATTTTCCGCAATGCTTTGACGGCATTCAAACGTTCTAATTGGTTACGGTCTTTTAATTTTTCAATATGGGAAATAATCTCTAAATCTAAGGAAGATTGCGCTTGTAGATTCCCCACGAACGGCAAAATCACCGCAAGGCATAAGATCGCAATTTTAGGAGCTAGAATTAGTTTTTGTTTGGTATCTTTTTTCATAAAAATTTCTCACTCGTTTCCCACCTAGACGAGAAAGCAGAAAAAATGTTCTAGTTTGCAGTATAAAGTCTGAAGGATAAATTCTCAAGTATCAAAAATCACCGATCTTCTAATTATCTCCATCCCCCGATCTCTTTTTCAAAAAATGCCTCAAGCCCTTCTATACAAGCTTTGTCCTCGTAAAGAAACCCTTGATAATTTGCGATTCGTTTGACGATACTATGTCGCCATTCCGATTGCAATCCTAACTTTACGGCAATTTCAATATATTCTGCTTCATTTTGAGCGATCGTTTCGCTAATTCCTAGCATTTTCAAAATCCCGTAAGATTGCCGAGAACGCATGAATTCACCAGGACAAGTGACAATAGGTAAGCGACAAGCGATACTTTCTAACGTGGTGAGAAATCCAGTAAATCGAAAAGTATCTAGAAAAACATCCGATACTAAGTTGAGATGCCAATAATCTATATGGGTTTGGCGAGGTAAAATTATACAATACCGTTCGCTATCCAAACCAAATTTGGCAAAAGCGCGGTGAAGACGTTGGCGAAATTGTTGATTAATAGCTGTTGGCAATTGGGATAAAAAAACAAATTGGGATTGGGGAACTCGTTGGGCAATTGAGGGAAAAATATAATCGTATTCAGGTAAGTATTTAAATAGAGATTGGCAGCATATATAAACTACGGCATTTTCTTTTAGATGAAAGTCTAAACGAGTTTTGCTAGGTTGGGGAATGATTGGTTGAGAGTAGAAAATTCCTATATTAGGTAAGCGAATTAATCGTTCCGAATAGTGTTCTCGTGCGTTGTCCGGTTCCATTAAATCACCGGAAAGGAAGTAATCAATTGTTGGCAAACCAGTAGTTACTGGATGTCCCCAGGCTGCACACTGAATTGGTGCAAGGCGCAGTGCAGCAAGCTGGGTCATTTGGGGAACCATTCCGATATCTAAAAATACCAGAATATGTAAGCGATCGTCAATTATTTGCTGACAGATTGCTTCTAAATTATCCGGGATGTGATAAAAGTCATCGCAGGAAAGTTGGAACTGTTGGGTGTACTCGTCTACTTGGCTGTTAGTGTAGTAACAAGAGATGTGAAATTTTTCGCGATCGCAATTTTTCAGCCACCCCAAAAATACCATACCAACGGTATGAAAGTTAAAGCAATCTGAAACATAACCAATCCGTATTTTTCCCTCTCGATCCACATTTGGCATCGGAACTTTTTTTACCCATTCAGGATAGTTAGCCGCCATCACTTGATGCACGAATTGACCGTACTGTTTTTGTAATTCTAAATCATTACAACCTTGATATTGTAAATAGAAGTTCGTTCGCCAACCAATCGCTCTCAAAGCACTTTCTTTTGCTTCTGGCGTTTCCAAAGAAGTGCGCTGAATTAAATCTGTTAAACCTTGACTAAATCGATTTCGGTAATAAGCAATCTCTTCTCGTTCGTCGTAGATTATTGGTAAAATTCTTACTTTTTCTACTTGCAGCGATATTTCATCGGGAAATATTTCTAACGCTTCATCGATAATCTCGATCGCTGCTTCGGTTTGTCCGTTATCTTGCAAAGCGAGTGCTAATCGCAAATAAATATCCGCTTTGGGATAAATTTTCAAGGTATCTCGGTATGTTTTGATGACTTCTTCCGATTGATTGAGATGTTGATAACATTCGGCAAGTGCAATGTAAACTTCTACATCGCCTATTTGATTTGCTAAAAATTTTTGATAATGAGTAATTGCTTCTCGGTAATTTTCCTGGCGATAAGCTGCATAGCCAAAATAAAGAGATGCTTGTACTGGTTTATTTTGAGCTTGCCAAGCCAGCCCTAAATTATTGAGAATTATCGGATTGCGGGGATTTAATTGGAGAGCCATTTCATAGGCAGCGATTGCTTCTTCAATTTGCTGCCTCATCATTAAAATATTTCCCAAATTTAGATAATTAATATAATTATTTTTATCAACAGCAATTGCTTGAATATAAGTAGATTCTGCCTGCTCTATTTCTCCCAATTCCGAGAGAACTTTCCCTAAGTTATAATAAACTTCAATCCAGCCAGGAGCCAGCGCGATCGCTTTTTTATAAGCCTGCACTGCTTGAGGAAGATAACCAATTTTTTCTAGTACTAAACCCAAGTTGTAGTGTGAGTTGGCGCTTGCTGAATTCAAGGCTAAAGAACGATACAGCATTTCTAGGGCCTCTTGATATTCTCCCAAAATATAATAAACAATTCCCAAGCCGTACCATGCTTCGGTATGATTATTATTAAGTTGTAAAATTTCCCGATATTTTTTTTCCGCTTCTGTAAATTCCCCTCGCTCGCAAAGTGATAATGCTTCTGCTAATAACCGAGCTATATTTGGTTCGTTTTCTTCCATAATCGCTCAAGATTCATCAGTCGATATCGCTACAGATAAATTATTCTTAGGGCGTTTTTTCATCTGCTTTTCATACCAGTTCATTAAGGGAGTAGCGCTAATACCATGCAAAATTACTGAGATCGCGATCGTTATATAAGTAATCCAGGCAATTTGTTCGCCCAATTCATCTTTTAAACCCTCACCAAAAGCATAGCATAAATAATATAAAGAACCGACACCGCGAATGCCGAACCAGCCAAACAAATAGCGAGTTGTAGAAGTGTAGCCAGCACCAATTGTACTAATCCAAGCTCCGACAGGTCGAATGACAAATATTAGCAATCCAGCCACCCACAATGCCACTACGCCAAATTGCTGAATTTGCGGCAATCGAAGTAAAGAACCTAGTAATAAAATCGTGCCAACTTCCATCAGTTTTTCAATCCGTTCTGTAAATTCTAGCTGAGAATGTCTCTTTTCGGGGTCATGATAACTGCGTTGCGCTACAATTCCAGCTACAAACACTGCTAAAAATCCATAACCGTTAACAATTTCTGTCAAAGAATAGGTTAGCAAGATGATACTAATGGCTACGAAATCTTCCATTAATTCATCAGCTTTTCTCCATTTTTGTAGGCGCTTGTCAATCAAAACCACTGCTTTAGGTACGATAATTCCCATAACAATACCGACAGCAATTGCCCAAATCAAATCAACGGCAACCCAACTTTTAAACCAGCTTTGCCAATCGTTACCTTTTTGTAACCAGTGAATGCCAAAATAAACAAAAGGAAAAGCCAGTGCATCGTTTAATCCCCCTTCAGAAGTCAAACCAAAGCGCAATTCATCCTTATCTTCTACATCCGATAGTTGCACTTCTGAAGCCAAAACCGGGTCTGTTGGTGCGAGAATTGCTCCTAATAAAACTGCTGGGCCCCATTCCATCTTTAAAATAAAATGACCGATCGCAGCTATGGCAAAAATTGAAATTGGCATTAAAAACCCAATCAACCTTATGGTAGAACGCCACTTCCATAAGTTAAGATAGCGGTTCATTTTTAGTCCGCAACTGAATAAAGAAACAATTACGACAAATTCTGTTAATCGTTCTAGAAATTCGGCATTTGGTCGCAATTGAATTAAATTTACTCCGTAAGGCCCCAAAAAAATGCCGACTATTAAGTATATGAGAGAGAAAGAAAGTGGTAATCGAACAATCCAACCGGAACCCAATGTAACAATAAGCAGCAGTAAGCCGATCACGAACAAGTCAAGAATATAAACATTCATATATGAAGATAGGCAGCAATAATTCAGGGTATTACTCTGAACTTTACAAGGCTCTGCTTTTAGTTACAAATGTCCTTTTGGTAGATTTCTTTACTCTGTCTGAAGGCTTATATCATGTCAGGTTGTCGGAGCATTTAAAATTATATAAAACTCATATATTATAGGGTGCGTTACTAACACACCCTACTTGCCTAATAATTAGTTAGAAGGATTCCAAACAAATTTGCCAGTTTTATCGATGTAACCCCATTTATCGCCAACTTTTACGGCGGCGAGTCCTTGGGAGAAGTTTTCGCTATCTTCAAACTGAGGTGCAATAACTGTTTCTCCAGATTTATCGATATAGCCCCATTTTTCACCAATTTTTACTTCTGCCAAACCGTCAGAAAATTCTTCTGCATCGTCAAATTGTGGTGCGATCGCCATTTGTCCGTTTTTGTCGATAAACCCCAATTTGTCATTAGTCATCACTGCCGCCAGCCCCTCTGAAAAGCTATCAGCATCATCAAATTGAGGTTCGATAACCATTTTTCCCGTTTGGTCAATGTAGCCGAATTTTTCACCAACTGCTACTCGCGCTAATCCGTCAGAAAAATCGCTAGCATCGTTAAATTGTGGCGAAATGACGACTTTTCCAGTTTTGTCAATATAACCGAATTTACCATTTTCTCTAACGGGAAACAGTTGATTGGTTTCTTGTTTTGCCTGCGGTGAGGTAGTGGAAGCTTGAGTCTGTTCTACCGGGCGACAGGATGCTAAACCTAGAAGAGTCAGGGAAAGAAACAAAGAAATGGATTTGTTGATTTTTACGTTCATTTGCGATCGGGATACGGGCGATCTCTGACGTTAACGAATATAATTTAGCCCAGGTTCGATCGATTTGGGACTTTATACAGATATCTTTTCCGGTGAAAAATGATACGACTAGACAAGCACTTCCTTATGAAGTAGTCAGGCAACTTGCCCAAGCTGCCGGGGCGGTAGAATGTTTTTGGAGAATTAGCGATCGCGCTTTTTCCGGATGCGTGGCGGAAATTTGGTTTGCGGAACTGAGAACGGCGGGAGAATTTGCCTTAGCGTGTAGCGAAAGCATCGGTATCAATTGCAAAGTTCGCGTTACCTCAGAAGGGCCAACTAATTTTTACGTATCGGTTCCCTGTTTGTAAAGAGGAATGCGATCGGTGTGATTACCTCCCGCATAAATCCTGAATATAAGCGATAATTTCATCTTTACTCCGCAAACACTCACTAGTCCGAGCGTAGGGTGCGTTAGGCGCTGCTTACTGCTCATCTTTTGCCAACAATGTTAAAATCAGTGCCGTAACGCACCATTTCTATGCGGTGCGTTACGCTGCGTTAACGCACCCTACACTTCAATTTTTTGGCCTCGAATCGAATAATCCAACAATTCCATCGGGTGCATTAACTTAATTTCCTTTCCTTGCAACTGCAAATGCTTCGTTATTTGCAAACTACAACCAGGATTAGCAGAAGCAATTAACTGCGCCCCAGTATTTAGCAAATTGGTAACTTTTTGTTGCCCCAATTCTTCCGCTACTTCCGGTTGCAGCATATTGTAAACACCAGCGCTACCGCAACACAAAGCCGCATCAATTGGTTCTCGCAACTTCACACCAGGAATTTGTCGTAATAGCTGACGGGGTTGCACGCTAATTTTTTGACCGTGCAACAAATGACAGGCATCTTGATAAACCAAAGTTAATTCACCATCAGTTAAAGGTGATAATTTCGCTGTCAATCCAACTTCCGCTAAAAACTCTTGGGCATCTCTTACTTTCGCTGCAAATGCTTTTGCTTTTTCTCGATAATTCGGGTCATCTTCTAAAATATGACCGTATTCTTTCAAAGTATGACCGCAACCAGCCGCATTGATAATAACGAAATCAACATTAGTATTTTCAAAACTATCAATCATCTGTCTGGCTAAAGCTTGGGCTTGTTCTTTTTGCCCTTGGTGTTCCGGTAATGCAGCACAACAACCTTGACTTTTTGGTATGACAACCTCACAACCATTTGCAGTTAAAACGCGCACGGTTGCTTCATTTACTTTCGTGAAAAATAACCGCTGCACGCAACCCAAAATTACCCCTACCCGATAGCGCTTTTTACCCTTTGCTGGTATCGTTTCTGGCAGAGTATCCACAAAAGATTTCAATGTTACATCTGGCAGCAAAGATTCCATCGCACCCAAACGGGGATTGATATTTTTCAGCAATCCAGTAGCGCGAAAGAATTTAGGAAATCCTAATTTTTGATATAGCAGCAAAGGCGCTAGTAATAATCTTAATCTATTCGGATATGGAAATAGATTAAAAATCAGTTTCCTATACAAATTATCTGGCAAACTGCGCTGATAATTTCGTTCGATTTGAGGACGAGTTGCCGCAATCAACTTGTCATATTGCACTCCCGACGGACAAGTAGTAACGCAAGCCAGACAACCCAAACAACTATCAAAATGCTGCACCGTTCCTTCAGCCAGTGCAGCTTCACCTTCATTGATAGCATCCATCAAATAGATCCGTCCTCTCGGCGAATCCATCTCCTTACCAATTACCCGATAACTCGGACAAGTAGAAAGACAAAATCCACAATGCACGCAAGTATCAATTAACTTCGGATCTGGTGGATGATTAGCATCAAAACCTGGCAAATTCTTGAAGTTAAACGAATTTTCTGGACTTGTTATGTTAGCTTCTGAAATTTCCATTTTCTCTCTCTGCGTTCTCTGCGTCTCTGCGGTTTATAAAACTAAATTCCACCCACAAAACGATGGGGGCTAAACATATTATCCGGATCGAATTGCTGCTTAATTCGCTGCATCAAATCCAACCCATTGCCACTGTAGCCCCACACATCAAAATTTTCTTTAAAAGCCAAAGGTGCTTCTAAAACAGTCAGAAATCCCTGATGAGATTGACAGAAATTCCTCATTTCCAAAATCGTTTGTTTTTTCACATCTGGATTCTCAAATCGCAATAAACCCAAACCGCTACCAGCATGAATCAAACCGATTCCCATTTGGGTATTATCTAGTTGTATGAGAGTGGCAACGGCAGCAGTGGGTAATACTCCTATTTTGCAAGCGATCGCATTTTCATTGCCAGCTACCCACATTGATTGTTGTAATTGCTGCCATAGACTCGCCTCTTCATCTCCCGATAAGCTACTACCTTGCAAACTCAGCTTTTCTCCCACCTCCAAAAGCCGATTTGATTGTTCTTTGACGCTTTCCCCCACGCTTTGAAAGCGAGTAATTAAACCGATTCCCTTCCCAAGGTTTAAACGATTTACCAATTGAGTGGATACCACGTCGATGGCGGTGGGAGTCAAGGCAGAAGCTAGCAAGGTTTGAGTAGCTTGGGCAATGTTATCTGAAGTGCCAGTTAATACTACGGTTTGGGATGCTTCCGGTAAAGGATAAAGCCGAAAAGTGATTTGGCTGATAATTCCTAGCGTGCCAAAGGAACCCGTAAACAGCTTCATCAAATCGTATCCGGCTACATTTTTTACCACTCTGCCGCCAGCTTTGGCAATTTGTCCATCGTAACGAACAAAGGAGATCCCTAACAGCATATCTCGCACGCCGCCATAGCGTTGTCGCAGATAACCAGCGTCAGCCGTAGCAACGATGCCGCCCATCGTAGCAGTTTGGGGATAAGCGGGATCGAGAGCAAAAAATTGGTTTTCTTTAGCTAAATTTGTTTGAATATCGGATAATTTGACGCCTGCTTCTACGGTGAGGGTTAAGTCACCGACGGCGTGTTCGATTACCCGATTAAGTCGTGCAGTGCTAATTACTACATCAATATTTTTGGCGATTCCTCCCCAACTGAGTTTGCTGCTGTTGCCGCAAGGTAAGACGCGCCAGTGGTTTCGGCTGGCACGGGCAACAATTTCAGCGAGTTCTTCTTGGGTATTGGGATAAACTATGCAAGCGGGATTAGTACTTGATGATACTGCATTAATTATGAGTTTTTGCTGACTTATTTCTATGTCGTCCCAAGCACGGACATTAGAGGAACCGACGATGTTTTCTAGTTGGGATGCGATCGCGTTCGTTTTTTGAATCACTACTATATTGTATAATCGTTTACTGCTGATAGGAATTTTATTTCTTCTTCGATATTCTGTCTAGCAGTTAATTCTAAGTTAGCAAACATTTCTTCGGTATAATAAATTCTTTTTCGTTGTAAAAATTTCTCTAATACTTTTATTCTACCTGTCCGATATTCCGATTCGCACAACCAAGCATATTCTTGTCGAATTGCTTTAGCATAAATTCGATATTCTGGCGCAGATGCACCTAATATTGATAAGTCTGCATCGAGGAGAATTTTGCTATCGATATCGTTGTCATCTGCCAGTTGATGACTTTTAGTAATTAAAATTAATTGAGTTACTCGATCGACAATTGATGTAATTCCTAAACTTGTCAAAGCTTTCGCTGCATAGGCGGCACTTTTTTCTTCATTATCTTTCGCTTTGGGGTCGTAAATGATATCGTGAAACCAGGTGGCAAACACAATTGCTGGGAAATTTCGGGAGTGCGATCGCATTTTTTCAATTATTTCTAAAACCTGCTCGACGTGCGCCAAATTATGATAATATCTTTGCGGAGTAGAATAAGCTGCGATTAAATCAAGAAAAACTTGATGGCTAAGAGTTAGATCGACTCTAAACTTTGATAGCAAAGACTGCCATTTGGAAAATGCGATCGTTATTTCACTTACCATAAATTTATCATTTATAGCCAGAACTTACTCACTTATCGAAAAATCCCTTTCTTATATCGAATAGAAAAAATAATGCTACAGATCTCTCTCCCCATCCCCCCATCTCCCCACCTCCCCATCATTTATCTGTAGCAAACATTTGAGTATTCGATATTATCTGCGTTTATCTGCGTTTATCTATCTACATCTGCGGTAAAAAATTAACCTCTCATTCCCACAGATTGTGTTTTCCATCACTCTTACCCTACCGATGCAACAGACATTTCCTTTCAAAGAATGTAGAGACGTTGCATACAACGTCTCTACAATAGTTGATTTACAAAAAATAGGGATTCTCTAAAACCTACACCCCAATTTTCAGTTGATTCATTGCTGCCTGAATATAGTCAACCAATTCAATTTTCACGGGTTTTATTTTCCAAATATCTTGGCAATAATCCCCGATCGATCGATCGGAAGAAAACTTACCCATCCGCGCTACATTGAGAATTGCCATCCGAGTCCAATTTTCCTCATCTCGGTAAGCTTGACTAACTCGTTCTTGGCATTCTATATAAGCACGATAGTCTGCCAACAGCATATACTCATCGTGATACAATAGAGTATCCAACAAAGGTTTAAACAAATTGGGATTGCCGTGGGAGAAGTAACCGGAAGAAATGCGATCGATCGCTAATTTCAATTCCGCATCAGTATTGTAATAATACATCGGATCGTAGCCTTCTGCTTTTTTGGCATAAACTTCTTCGGCGGTTAATCCAAATAAGAAGAAGTTTTCTTCTCCCACCTCTTCCCGGATTTCCACGTTAGCGCCATCCAAAGTACCAATAGTTAGCGCCCCATTGAGAGCGAATTTCATATTACCAGTTCCCGAAGCTTCCTTTCCAGCCGTCGAAATTTGTTCCGATAAATCCGCCGCCGGATAAACTCTTTGAGCAAATTTAACGCTGTAATCTTCTAGGAAAACAACTTTTAGCCTTCCTCGCACATCCGGATCGCGATTTACCACTTCCCCGATCGAATTAATTAATTTGATAATCAATTTGGCGATATAATATCCGGGTGCTGCTTTGCCACCGAACAGGAAAGTACGCGGCGTAATATCGATACCAGGATTAGCTTTGATCCGGTTATACAAGGTAACGATGTGCAGTGCATTTAAATGCTGTCGTTTGTATTCGTGGAAGCGTTTAGCTTGAATATCAAACAAGGAATTAGCATCTACTTCAATGCCGTTTTTAGATTTAATATATGCAGCTAAATCTTGCTTAATAGATTGTTTGATTTGCCGGAATTGATGGCGAAATTCGGCATCTTCTGCCAAATATTCTAACTGGCGCAGTTCATCCAAATTCTTAATCCAGTTATCCCCTATTTTACCGTGAATAAGTTTGCACAATTGGGGATTGCTCAATACCATAAAACGGCGTGGCGTAATGCCATTCGTCTTGTTATTGAACTTCTCTGGATACATTTGGTAGAAGTCGTGCAAGACATCTTTTTGCAATAACTCGGTGTGCAGTTGCGCCACCCCATTAATCGCAAAGCTACCAACGCAAGCTAAATTTGCCATCCGAATGTAGCGTTCTCCGCTTTCATCAATTAAGGACATTCGAGACTGTCTGGCAAAATCATCGGGAAACTTAATTCGCACGTCGTCGAGGAAACGGCTGTTAATTTCATAAATAATTTCTAGATGTCGCGGCAGTATTTCCCCAAATAATTTAAGAGGCCATTTTTCTAAGGCTTCTGGTAATAAGGTATGGTTGGTATAGGCGAAAGTACGAGTAGTAATATTCCAAGCTTGTTCCCACTCCATGCCATGTTCGTCAACTAACAATCGCATTAATTCGGCAACGGCGATCGAAGGATGGGTATCATTGAGTTGGATGACAAATTTTTCGTGGAATTTTTCTAAGGGAATATCTTGCCCTTGCATAATCCTAATCATGTCTTGCAGAGAAAAAAAAAAAAAAAAG
>CAZJJR010000096.1:11430-18786 GCA_964546365.1 uncultured bacterium
ACCGCAATTTTTTACCTTGCGATAAGTTATCGTTGGGGTAAAGCACTTTCGAGAGATTTTCCGAAGTCATTTTTGCTTGGACGGCTTTCAGATAATCTCCCGAATTGAAAGCTTCAAAATCGAAAGATTCCGGTGCTTCTGCTGCCCACAATCTTAAAGTATTGGCTGTATTAACTTTGTATCCTAAAATTGGAGTATCGTAGGGTATGCCTTTGACAACTTGGAAGGGAATCCAGCGTACTCGATAACGACCGCGATCGTCGATATAAGTTTCTGTATGACCGCCGAGTTTCACTTCCACTGACCATTCCGGACGCGGAATATCCCAAGGATTACCGAAACGCAACCATTTATCGGTAACTTCCACTTGCCAGCCGTCTTGAATTTTCTGCTCGAAAATGCCAAATTCGTATCTAATTCCGTAACCTAGAGAAGGTATCTCTAAAGTTGCCATCGAATCGAGGTAACAAGCAGCCAATCGTCCCAAACCACCGTTACCGAGTCCCGGTTCTTCTTCTTGTTCGAGTAATTCCTCAAAATCGAGTCCCAATTCTGAGATTGCTTGTTTCACTTGGTCATAGATACCCAAATTGATCAGGTTGTTGCCCAAGTGTGGCCCCATGAGGAATTCCGCCGAAAGATAGCAAACCGTCCGCGAACCGTTTTTGGTATAAGTTTCCGCCGTATCGATCCAGCGCTTGAATAAGCGATCGCGTACCGTGTAAGCTAATGCCATGTAGCAATCGTTTTTCGTGGCAATACTGGGAAACTTTCCTTGCAAGTAGAAAAGGTTTTCTAAGAAAGCTCGTTTTAACGTTTCGATGCTCAACCCCGTGCGGTCATCCTCTACCTGAACGATCGGTTTACATTCCAAGGCGGGATTTGGTACAGTTTGCATAACTTAATCCTTTAGGATTTTATATTTTGACTGGTTGTGAGTATATAAGTTGTCGATCGATTATCGATCGAACATCATATTTTCTTTTTATTGCTTTAATTTTTCCGTAACAGTTTACACATAAGCTAATTGCACATTTCTCGTTACCTGGTAACGTTATTCTAGAGGCTGGAGCCTCCCAGAAGACATTCCCAAGTAGAACCTGGGAACGAGATGAACCGGAATGACAGGTTCTCGTTACTAGGCTCTGCCTGGTAATGATATTTTAGAGGCTCTGCCTCATCTCATCTCAAGAGGCAGAGCCTCTCTCAAAGCATTCCCAGGTAGAACCTGGGAACGAGATGAACGAGATGAATATGAATTAAAACACCTCTGCTTTTTCCAACTTCTTCTCAATTTGAGCGCGTGCAGCTTCTCCACAAGTTTTTGGTGTCGGGAAAATTTTACCAGGATTAGCTAATTCTTTGGGATTAAAAACTTTTCGCACCCATTGCATAGTTTCTAAATCCGTCTCGCTAAACATTTCTGGCATATAGCATTTTTTATCAGCGCCGATACCATGTTCGCCAGAAAGACTACCGCCAACTTTCACGCAAAGTTTGAGAATATCTCCTCCTAATTCTTCGACTTTTTCCAATGCACCAGGTATGGAATTATCATAAAGAATTAATGGATGAAGGTTGCCGTCGCCAGCATGAAACACATTGGCAATTTTATATCCATATTTCTGACTTAAATTTTCAATCTCTTGCAAAACATAAGGCAACTGAGTGCGGGGAATTACTCCATCTTGCACGTAATAATCGGGACTCATGTGACCGGCTGCCGCAAATGCTGCTTTTCTTCCTTTCCAAAATTTTAATCTCGTTTCTGGGTCGTTAGCAGTGGTAATATTACGAGCGCCGTTATTTCTACATATTTCTCCAATTCGCTGTTTATTAGCTGCAACTTCTACTTCTAAACCATCTATTTCTACTAATAAAATGGCAGAGGCATCGCGAGGATAACAACCCGTAGCTACTACATCTTCCACAGCGTTGATGCTGAGGTTATCCATGATTTCCATGCCAGCGGGAATGATGCCGGAACTGATAATATCCGATACTGCTGCACCGCAAGCTTCCACGCTGGTAAAATCTGCTAACAAAACGCAGATTGATTCGGCTGTTTTAAGAATTCTCAAAGTAATTTCTGTAGCAATACCAAGGGTGCCTTCCGAACCTACAAATAATCCTGTTAAATCGTAACCCGGTGTTTCTTGAACTGCGCCACCCACATCCACAATCGAACCATCGGGAATCACTAATTTTAATCCTAATACGTGATTGGTGGTCACTCCATATTTGAGGCAATGAACGCCACCGGAATTTTCGGCAACGTTACCGCCAATCGAGCAGATAATTTGGCTGGAAGGGTCTGGTGCATAGTAAAAACCAGCACCGCTAACAGCTTGGGTTACCCAATTATTAATTACTCCTGGTTGCACTACTACGCGCTGATTTTCTAAATCTATTTCCAGGATTTGTTTCATTAAGGCGGTGACAATGAGGACGCAATCTTCAACTGGTAATGCACCGCCGGAAAGACCAGTACCCGCACCCCTCGCAACCCAAGGGATTTGGTTGCGATCGCAAATTTTCACTATTTCCGCTACTTGTTCTGTGGTACGGGGTAGTACTACTACTGCTGGTCGTTTTCGGTAGCTAGTCAGTCCGTCGCATTCATAAGTCAGCAATTCTTCCCGACGTTGAACTACCCCATTTTTTCCAACGACTGCTTCAAATTGTTTGACGATCGGTTGCCAGTTTATTTGTGATTTCGCTTGGGTAATCATGGGTATTTTATTAAAGATGGGGATATTTATCTATTTATATCAGATATAATTAAAAATTTTACAACTTTACGAACTTCAACTCATTTTGACTTCTTTCAAAAATTATCTTCCTAGTTTATTCAGCAATCGCTTTTTATTCTCGATCGCTTCTCGATGGGCAGGCCAAATTTCAATTGCTTTACCATAAGCACCAACCGCCTCCTCAAGCTTTTCCATTTTTTCTAAAATAACACCTCGCTGATACCATGATTCCCAATAATCCGGCTTGATTTGAGTAGCTTTATCTAATGATTGAATTGCTAAATCATACTTTTGCATTTTTTCTAAAACCATGCCTCGAATGTACCAAGCTTCTGCATAATCCGGCTTAATTTGAACGGCTTTATCTAAAGAAGCTAATGCCTCTTCATATCTTTTTAACTTGCTGAGTACATTTCCTCTTTCTTGCCAAGCTTCTGCATAATCGGGTTTGATTTCCAAAGCTTGTTGCAGACATCTGATAGCTTCTTCATATTGACTTAATTTATCCAATGTAGAAGCTTTTTCCACCCACGTTTCTACCGAAGATGGCTCGATTTGGATCGCTTTTTCTAAAGACTCCAGTGCTTCCTGATATCGTTCTAACTTATTTAGTATCAAGCCTCGATAATACCAAGCTAATCCATAATCCGGATTGATTTCTATACTTTTATTTAAAGAATATAAGGCTTCTTCATCTCTTTGTAACTTGTCTAGCAAAACTCCCTTAAAATAGTAAGCTTCTGGATATTTTGGCTGTTTTTCAATTGCTTTATTTAAGGAAATGAGCGCATCATCGTAACGTTTTAAGTCTGACAGTACGACACTCCGATTATACCAGGCTTCTGAATAATCTGACTGAAGTTTAAGTGCTTCGTCATAGGAACGTAGGGCATCTTCATACTTTTGTAATTTCTCTAAGGCTTTGCCGCGCTCTAACCAAGCTTCCGGGTATTTCGGATCGATTTGTACGGCTCTTTCCAAGGTGATTATTGCTTCTTCATAACGGCGTAATTCTACCAAGGTTTTGCCTTGATTCAATGATTCGACAGCTGCTGGAATATGGGGATAAAGAGTCGGTTTACTGACGGCGATCGATGGTGGTTCGTTGCTGGGTAAAAAGGCCAATAACTTGGAAATTCCGAAAGTAATAAAAATGGAAATAACTATAATTATTAAGGGATAATACTTGACAAATGGCTTTTGATTATCTCCTAACAGTACAAAACGTTGAGTAAAACTACCAGTCGCCATTTTTAATTTTGCCAAGTCTGCAAGCACTTCGGTGGCTGATTGGTAGCGATCGCGAAAATGCGATCGCACCATTTTATTTAAAATTGCCGCCAAGCGATTGCTCACTTGTGCATATTCTCGCCAGCCAACTTCCCCCGTTTCCGGAGTTTCTGGCAATTCATCGGGAAACGTACCGGTTAATGCTTGAATTGCCGTCATTCCCAAGGCATAAATATCGCTGCTAAAACGCGGTTTTCCTCCTAGTTGTTCGCTTGGCATATATCCCGAAGAACCAACTAGAACAGTTCCGCTGATTTGCTCTTGCGTATTACCTACTAACGTGCTAATTTCTTTTACCGCGCCGAAGTCAATCAAAACGAATTTGCCATCTTGTTGGCGTCTGATTAAATTAGAGGGTTTAATATCGCGATGAATCACGTTTTGTTGGTGAACGAATCCCAAAATTGTCAAAATATCTTCTAATAAAGCAATTACCTCAGCTTCATTGAGTTGTTTACCAGGGATAAGTTCTTGGCTGAGATCTTCTCCTTCAATGAATTCTTGAACTAGATAAAATTCCTGATTTTCCTCAAAGTGTGCAAGCAACTGCGGTATTCGATCGTGTTTACCCAAACGGTACAAAACTTGAGCTTCCGTTTCAAATAACCGTCTTGCCGTCTGCCAAACTGAACTTTGTACGTTTTTCGATTTAAGTTGCTTGACAACGCACTGAGGACTACCAGGGAGATCGCGATCGATCGCTAAATAAGTATCACCGAATCCCCCGCTTCCTAGCAAGCGAATAATTTGATAGCGCCCACGCAGTATTTGTCCAAGCATTAGGTTGGTATCTGGTAGCAGTGCTGGCTCCAATTTTGACACGAAATAAGGAAAAAGGGAAAGGTAAAGGGCAAAAAAGGAAAGCACGAAAAGGTTACGGGTACTGAGTAAGCGCGTATAATTAGCCTTCTAAATTTTCCAAATAAATTTATTGTTTTACTATAAAATCGTCACCTTTTTATTTTTTATACCTTTATTCAAGTACTCAATCTATGATTAAAAATATCTTTTTTTAATTCATCGTTCGTCAACCCGGACAATAATTATTAAACAGCAGCAACTAGCTATTAACTTAGTTATACTTAAAGCCTTACATCCTAATATAATAGAAACTCCTAATCCAATAAAAATAAAAGGAATAAAATTTTGGATGCTATCGGTCAATTGCTTGGGCAGACTAGGCAAATGTGTCAATCTATAAGCGGTATAACACCAAAGACCTACCATCATAAAAAATATACTTAAAATTATCGCTATATCCCACCAATTACTACTCGCAAACAAAGGTGCATAAGTGCTAATATTGTCAGACCCATTTGCAAAGGTGATAGCAGCCACACTGTAAATCTGGGGAGAAATTATATTACCTATTGACGAGTTATTTAACAAATTTACTTCTGCCTCAACGTTTTCTAATTTACTATCCTCCTGGTTTAACAAGCTACTCAAACCAATTGCGATCGGTATTAAACCAAGTAACCCAATCCACTGCCGCGATATGATTAATCCTCCCACAAAACCGGGTAAACTGGCGATGATAATTGCCGTAAAGCCTAGATACTGACCAGTAACAATATGCCAACCCCGCAACGTTACATTCACTTTCGAGAAAAGTAACAATAAAATGAGGATATCATCGATATTAGTGGCAAAAAAAGCGGTGAATCCATTGATAGCAGCAGTAAACGAGTGATTCATTTAACGGGGATTTTATGGTTAAGCTAGTTGTGTTTCTAGGAAATTATCATTAAACTAATACTCACCATCCAACTTAACTAGGAAATTTATTAATGAGTGAATTTATCACGGTTTTAACAGGAGGATTAATCGCTTTTATAGTCACTAATCTCGATGACATTATTATCTTATTACTATTTTTTTCACAGGTAGATGCTAATTTTCGTCGCCGTCATATTGTGATCGGTCAGTATCTTGGTTTTGTAGTACTTATTTTAGCTAGCTTACCTGGTTACTTTGGGGGTTTGGTAGTACCCGAAGAATGGATCGGTTTGTTGGGAGTGCTACCAATCGCGATCGGATTTAAGCAATTGCTCGATCGAGGAAGCGAAAATGATGACCAAGTGCAGATGGTCAATCTTCATTTCGAGCGTTCCTCATCCAATAACCGACTAGCGTCTTTCCTCCTGGGCGCGTTAAGTCCGCAAACTTATAAAGTGGCAGCAGTAACGATTGCTAATGGAGGCGATAATATCAGTATTTATATTCCCTTATTTGCCGGTACTAACTTTACTAGTTTAAGTACGATTGTGGGCACTTTTTTAGTAATGGTAGGCGTTTGGTGCGCGATTGCTTACCTATTAACTCGCCACCCCACAATTGCTCGTGTTTTAACTCGCTACGGTAAGCCTCTGGTTCCTTTTGTATTGATTGGTTTGGGTTTGTTCATCATGTATGAAAGAGGTACATTTAGTTTACTGCGCTAAACAAACCAGCACGCTCTTTACAAATTATTCAAATCACGCCTGATAAACTAATTTCCAGCTAACCATGACCAAAATGCTGTAAATGACTACTCGAAGAGCGCTTTGCGGAACGCTTTTGCAGAGTTTAGCACCTACTAATACGCCCGGTACGGTACCTAACCAAATTGGTAATACTAAGTTCCAATTAACCGTGCCTAAACTAAGGTGTCCCAGAGAAGTAAACATTAATAAAATGGCTGCCTGCGTAAGGTCTGTACCGACTAATTTACGCGAGTCTAATTGAAAAAATGCGATTAATACGATCGCGAACATCGAACCTGAAGATACGCTCGTCAGACCAACCGTAAAGCCTAGAATAGCTCCCACAACTACCGTCAAAAATCGATCCCGATTGGTTTTCAGGTCAAACTTCGGTATAGATGGTAGTTGCAACTTGGGAGCAAAAGACCTCAGTAACAATTGGCTTAACGCTGAGAGAGCAACCAAAAAAATCATGATTCCCAGCAAGCGAAGCAGAACCCCATCTACGTTCACCGCTTCATTGCGCCTCAGCAAATATAAAGTTCCCACCCCAGCCAGCGAACCGGGTACGCTTCCAAAAACCAACCATTTCACGACTTGCAAATCGATCGTTTTTTGCTGACAGTGTTTGATTCCTCCCACTATTTTCATCAAAGTAGCAGCTACTACATCAGAACTCACGGCGATGGAAGGGGGTACTTGAAATACGAAGATTAACATTGGCGTAATTAAAGACGCTCCACCTATTCCCGTCAAGCCAACGATGATTCCGACAGCGAAACTTAAAAGCGGTAGTAAAAAATAGTCCATTACTGGTATCCGAAGTAAATTAAGGTTTTCATGTTTAC
>CAZJJR010000096.1:18876-19735 GCA_964546365.1 uncultured bacterium
TGACTTCCATGAAATTTGCCATATTAAGTACATAATCTCGATCGGCTTATCGTAGTTTATTCGATATAGGTAGCTCAAGTCTAGGTTCAAATGTAAGAAATCATACAAAATCGTCTGAAATACCCGATCTGCCGATCTACAACGTAATTTTCCCCTCGCCTCCCAAAAGAGAGGGCGGGAAAGACCGATCGCGCTCACTTTAAAGCAGAAAAATCAGCTTGTTTTCGTTATTTTCAGCTTTGATTGAATAAGAGGTTCAGTTTTGGAAATTAAATCGCCATCTAATTTAGGTAAGCTTCTTCGCTCCTTTGTTAGCTTTTTTAAGCAAGTGCTAACCGCTCATTGGCGTTCTTTACTGACGCTGCTGGTGGGCGTTTACGTACCATTGCAAATTTTTGAGTTACTAGCTGTAAAAATTTGGCAAAATCAAGGGGGTTTTCCTTGGGATGAACGAATTTTATGGCTAGTTCATCGCACCGCCAGCGATCGACTGGATGTTTTTGCTGCCACCCTGACTAAATTAGGCTCATTTTCGATCGCGTTTCCGATCGCCATCTTGCTTTCTCTGCGATTATTGCTGCAACGACGCTGGCGATCGCTAATTTATTTAATCACTGCTTTGCTAGGCAGTGCCATCATTAATAACGCTGCAAAAACATTCCTGCATCGGGTGCGTCCCCACTTATGGGAATCGTTTTATCCATTACCCCACAGCTATGCGTTTCCTAGCGGTCATGCCATGACTAGCATGACGATCGCAGTAGCTTTGATTGTTTTAACTTGGAATAGCTTTTGGTGCTTACCAATTGCGATCGTCGGCAGCTTGTACGCGATCGCAATTGCCTGGACGAGATTGTAT
>CAZJJR010000097.1:0-19611 GCA_964546365.1 uncultured bacterium
CTATTTTTTCGATTTCTTCTAAAACTGGCGATAACAGTACGCGAGCGTAACTGCCATAGGCAATTCCTGAGATATACTTTTGAGGGTGGGACATCGGATTGATTTCCCTCTTCCCTAATTGGGGAGCTAGCAAGCCATTTGTCTTTAGCTTCCTAACAGTGTGGCTATTAGTGCCTCCCGCTAACTGTACATATCCCGGTAATCCTGCGGATAGAACTTTTTGTCCTAACTTAATCGCCGCATGGGTAGTTCCAGCACCGATGTCTCCACTCATGGGACGCCCGTCAGTTTGCCAAATTAAAGGACAAGGGATTGGCTCGATCGCATCGTACAATTGCCACAAATAATCGATTAAACCTTCACCATCCGGACAACTAATGGCAATTAGTTTTAGTTGGTGAATCCAAGGTGCTAGAGCTTGCCACAATCTTTGAAAATCCGATAACCTACCCACTTGGGTGTGAATTTCCAAAGCGTCTACCCCAGCTTGTAACACTAAAGGCGCGATCGCTTCTGGCGTGGATACGTAAGAGCGTGCAAAAATTAAATTGCTGGGGCAAACTGCCAAACACCTACCACACCCGTAACAGCGACTATCAATTACTCCAGAAAAGCCGTCATCGGATTTGCGATCGAACGCAATCGCCTGCGCCGGACAAATACTTTCACAAGGACGAGGACATTCGATCGGGCATTCTGTAGCATTAAATTCTGCCTTCCGAAAATGGGGATCTTCCCCATCATTTAGACTTACCATTAGTAATGGTAAACTTCGGAAACCAAACCCTCGCTGCTGGGCTTCCTCCCGAAAATACTCCACAGTTTTTAATGCTTCTTTTACCGCCGCAATTACAGCAGTATCGGCAGCCACATCAATACAATCAACTCCTGCCAGAGTATAAGTTAAGGTAAGATTCCGAATTGATGGGAGATGTTGGAAACTGGCACCACAAATTAGCTTAAACCAGTGTCCCTCCCTTAAAGAAATTAAAGGAGAGTAAAAGTTTGTCACACTTATTATGTTAATTAATTTCTGAATCGATCGGCAGGTAAAAACCCTACCGAAACTAGGTGGTTAACACCCCTAATCACCAATGGCGTTTAGCAAGATTTCCGATAAACTCATGTCCGCCATATCATCAATAGTTACGGTGTCGCAAATATCAAATTTTGCCCCAGCCCCCTGCAATTCATCATCTAATGCTTTTAAAAATTGACTAGCCGTAGCATCCGAACCGACTTGAATCATGGAAATCGCCAATTCCTCATCTCTTTCCATTTGGCGAGAAGCTTCTATAATTGCTTTCATCACCGCTTTGCGATCGTCTGGTTCTCCATCTGTAACAACTAAAATTGTTTCTCCATTCGCCTTAGTTTGTCCCGCTGATTTGCGCTGAAAATACCGATCTGTCGCATCTTTTAACACAGCAGCTAAATTAGTAGTGCCAGCCGGATCGTTCTCTTGAAAAATTTGTTCTACTTTACTAGAAGTGACATTATCGTAACGCTTAAATCGGCTGGAAAAAAGATAAACAGTAATACCATCCGGGTCAAATTGTTCGCATTTTCTAGCTAATGCTAAAGTAGATTCCTGCGCTGCATACCAGCGACTTCTCCCACCCATTTGATCGGGTGTAGACATACTACCGCTTTTATCAATAATTAAAGTGTAATCTCTGTCTTGCATAATATAAGTCTCCTCATGGCAATATTCGACGGTCCGAAAATAGGTAAACACCATTGACTATTACTTACTGATGAAAAATTCTGAATTCAGGAGTCAAAACATATTTTATTTATGTATTCTGTATGCTGAATCCTGACTCCTGAATTCTTTTCTCACCTAGTCATTAATCGCATTTAGCAACATTTCACTAAGAGTCATTCCTTCCATATCATCCAAAGTGACAGTATCGACAATATCAAACTTCGCACCAGCACCTTGCAATTCATCATCCAAAGTTTTCAGGAATTTAGTAGCGGTTGGATCGCTGCCAACTTGAATGAAGGAAATAGCTAACTCTTCATCTCGATCGATATGCCGAGATGCTTCGATAATTACGCGCATCACCGCTTTGCGATCGTCTGGTTCTCCATCCGTAACTACTAAAATTGTTTCACCATTTGGTTTAGTTTGGCCTGCCCCTTTTCGCTGAATATAATTATTCGTAGCATCTTGTAGGACAGCTGCTAAGTTCGTAGTACCCGAAGGGTCATTTTCTTGAAATATTTGGCCAACCTTGTTAGATGTTACGTTCTCGAAGCGCTTAAACCTTCCGGAGAACAAATAAACCGTGATACCATCGGGATCGAATTGTTCGCATTTTCTCGCCACTGCCAAAGTAGATTCTTCTGCTGCTTGCCAGCGAGTTCTACCACCCGGTTGATCGGGGGTAGACATACTGCCGCTTTTATCGATAATCAACGTGTAGTCGCGGTCTTGCACGACAGAACCTCCTACCATACGAGATAACCCAACATCTGTTAAAGTTTCTTTCTCTAGGGTAAACGAGATTTCAGCCAATACCAAGCTAAACTATAGTGAAAACATATTTTTAGTAAAGAAATATAACGGAGTTTGGCTTAAAATTAAAGCCATTACCATTCATCTAACCAGCGGTGGTTAATCTGACTTTTTTTCCGACAAAACTCCTGTTAAAATCGAGAGATGTTTTTCGATTTAGTATTAATTATTGTCTAGGGAATCTATTGCATAAAACCCGGTTTAACAATGTTGATTGCCCGAGTTCCCACTTATTAATATTTATTATTTTTTTTACGATTATATTTAGGTTGATAGCCTTTAAGATTTTGCTTCTTTGATAGCTTGCAAATAATCAATTGCTGCTTCTAACTTAGATGAGTAAGAATAAGCAAACTCTTCAAACCAAAGACCTTCAGCCGAGCGAGGATTTAATTTTTTCAGCCATGCTTCAGCTTCTTTTTTAATTGCTTGGCATTGTTGCTGTCTAATTCTTTCCTGTATTTGTTCTTCTTCTTTTAATTTTTGCTGCTTTTTGATTTCTTCCTCGCGGTCTTGTTCGGCAAATTCTGCTTTTAATTCATCCAGTAAACTATATTCAGCAGCAGATGGAACCACATTACTTTGCCAAGAATTTTGAGATGGAGGAGTAACTGCAATAGGTGGTTGGTAAAGTTCTTCCTTGGTCAAAGGCGGTTTTTTTGGTTGAGGTTTAGGATTATCCTTATCCTCATATTCTGATTTCAGTTGAGATAATATGTCATCGATTGATTCCATAACAAACTCCTTTAGGTTGAGGTAATTTTTCAACCATTTAGTAACAGAAAAATTTTAATCATTAATAGCATTAAGTAAAACTTCTGTCAGCGTCATATCTTCCATATCCTCAATAGTTACAGTATCTACAATGTCGAATTTTGCTCCTGCGGTTTGCAATTCATCATCTAAAACTTTGAGGAACTTGGTAGCTTGCAAATCCGTGCCAACTTGGATAAAAGAAATTGCTAATTCTTCATCTCTATCCATTCGTCGAGATGCTTCAATAATCACTCTCATCACGGCTTTGCGATCGTCGGGTTCTCCATCTGTAACAACTAAAATAGTTTCTCCATTTGCTTTCGTTTGCCTAGTAGCTTTGCGTTGAAAATAATTATTCAGCGCATCTTGCAAAACACCTGCTAAATCCGTGCGTCCCGATGGTTCGTTTTCTATAAATATTTGAGCAACTTTATTGGAAGTTACGTTTTCGTAGCGCTTGAATTTTCCAGAGAACAGGTAAAGCGTCAGACCATCAGGATCGAGTTGTTCGCACTTACTAGCTAAAGCAAGAGTAGATTCTTGCATGAGCGACCAGCGACTTTTACCGAGCGGTCGATCCGTTAATGACATACTACCGCTTTTATCGATGATTAAGGTATAGTCACGGTTTTCTAGCATTAGTAGTTCCCCTTTAGCTTGCTCTTCTTCCAGCTTATCAAGGGCTAGGGAAGGATGAAGCCTGAACGATGAAGTCTGAAGGAAAAATTTTCTTTGCGTTTTTCCATCTCCCCATCTCCCCATCCCCCCATTACTTTACGCTGCTGCTAAAGTTTCTCTTAGAGGCATCCAACGGAAAGCGCGATCGCCACCCATCTCCACTACTAACTTAACTCTCGGTTCCATACTGGGCAAGTTAGCTAGGTATTCTACTTCTTGACGAGACAGAATATGCCCTTCTATAATCCACAACACCAAACCTTTTGATTTGGGCGGTAGTTGTTCGAGTTGAGTGTTGATGATTGGTGGTACGTAGTAGATGTAGCCAACTGCCGCACCGCTACCAAGGCTTTTCTTTCCCAAATGGGGAGGACGTACCCCATGCACTCCAGTCAAGTACATCGCTACATCCCCTAGTCCCCGTGCGCTTATATTGAGAGTGTGGTAACCAGCTGCTCGGATGCGTCGTTGATATCTTCCTTCAAATCCTCCTTCTAAAGGAACATAGACTCCCAATGCGCCTGATTTTTCCAGATCGCGAATCAGTTGCTTCCCAGTTGTGATAATTGCCATAAATTTACGTTCCGCCTGACATATTAAGGAAACGTTACATATAAATGTTATTTTAGTCTTGGGCGTACCTAAATTTCGATCGATTAAATAGCGATCGAGAATTAAGTAATCAACCAAACCTTTTTCCGAAGCACTACTGGACAAAATAAAAAATATAGTTTATATTGTTCGATTGTGGCTAAAATTTCAGCAAGCTCCGTTCTTCTTCCAGAACCGAGAGCTAAACTGAATGCCGCTAACTATAAGGTCGGCTGGTTTTCTCAAGCGGGAATCAATAATTTCTGCATTATAATAAAGAAAACTGGTTTGAAGCAAAAGTGGTCAAAGCTGTCAAGTAAACCAGTGAAGTTAAATATTCATCTGGCCAAAAAGGGATACTAAGCAGCAAGCTGTTTAAGTCCCGTGTCAGCAAGTAATGCGGCTATTGTTCGGCCTTTTAACTGCTTGAATTAGCTAGGATTCAGCAAATACAAAACTTGCTGGAAGCAATGCTCGAGCAAGTTGTATCACGTGATTATTGCTGCTTGAAAAGTTAAATGCAGGTTTAATCAAGAATCAACAAAGTCTCTGCCTATGGAAGACGGGCAACTACCTGGCTTTCGGCATAACCGGATAAAGGTTGTAAGACTTCGAGAAACCGAGTAAGACTTGGAAGGCATTGATTTGCCAACACCCAAGCGGTGTTCCCCGCCAAGCATCGGGCTATGAGATAGGAAGCTCTCACCTTATCCAATTAATTTGGTGGTGGGTAATTTCAGATAAAACAAAGCGGATAGAGGTAAAACGTAAATCCTTTGAATCCGCCAAATTGTAGTGCGTAAATTGGAGAAACTAGATACTGTGGTTGTCGGTATCCTTGGCACTAAATTAGGCATGACCCAAATCTTTGATGAAGCAGGAAAAGCGATTCCTGTCACGGTCGTGCAAGCTGGCCCATGCCCAGTCACTCAGATTAAGACGCAACAAACAGACGGCTATACGGCTATCCAAGTTGGATATGGCGAAGTAGCGCAAAAAGCTTTAAATAAACCAGAATTAGGCCACTTAGCCAAATCTGGCGCTCCACCGTTGCGTCATCTACATGAATATCGTTTGGATAATACGGGCGATTACCAGTTAGGTCAGCCAATAAAGGTAGATATTTTTACCCCCGGTCAAATTGTTGACGTAATGGGTACGAGTATTGGTAAAGGCTTTGCTGGTTATCAAAGACGACATAACTTCGGACGTGGCCCGATGTCCCACGGTTCTAAAAATCACCGCCTACCAGGTTCGGTGGGTGCTGGAACGACACCGGGAAGAGTATATCCGGGTAAGCGAATGGCGGGTCGTTTGGGTGGCAAGCAAGTAACGATCGGTAAACTCACGATCGTGTGCGTAGATGCAGAACGGAATTTGCTGTTGATTAAAGGCGCTGTACCCGGTAAAAAAGGTGCCCTGCTCAGTATCACACCAGCAAAAAAAGTTGGTAAATAGTCAATCGTCTTTTCGTCTTTGGGTCAGTAACAACAAGCCTCTGACCATTGATAAATGACTTGTGACAAATGACAAAGGACTAAGAAAATGGTTAATTGCGTGGTGCGAAACTGGGAAGGTCAAGAAGTGGGCGAAGCGTCCGTGGAACTAAAAGTTGCCAAGGAAGAAAACGCTTCTCACATCGTCCACCGGGCATTAGTACGTCAAATGACCAATGCCCGTCAAGGAAATGCCAGCACCAAAACTAGATCGGAAGTACGCGGCGGTGGTCGTAAACCCTGGCGTCAAAAAGGTACTGGTCGCGCCCGTGCCGGATCGATTCGTTCTCCGTTATGGCGCGGTGGTGGCGTGATTTTTGGCCCCAAGCCCAGAGATTTTGAAGTAAAGATGAACCGCAAAGAAAGGCGGTTAGCTTTAAGAACAGCTTTTTTGAGCCGTTCGGAAGATTTAGTAGTGGTAGAGGAATTTGCAGAAAAACTGCCTCGACCCAAAACAAAAGAGTTGGCAGCAGCGATCGAACGTTGGGGCGTTGCTGATAATGCCAAAGTGTTGTTAATCATATCCGAACCAACCGAGACAGTTTACTTGTCAGCGCGGAATATTCCTACCCTCAAGTTAATTCCTGCTTACCAATTAAACGTATACGACGTACTGTGGGCAGACAAGTTAGTGGCCACATCATCGGCTTTGGCTAAAATTCAGGAGGTCTTCGGTGAGTAAGAATGATTTACGTACACTAGCAGATCTAGTCCGTCGTCCCCTCGTGACCGAAAAGGCCACCATGCTGATGGAGCAAAATAAATACACTTTTGAAGTGGCTCCCAAAGCAACTAAACCAGATATTAAGGCGGCGATCGAATATTTATTTGATGTGAAAGTGCGTGCCGTCAATACCTTAATGCCCCCCCGCAAACAACGCCGGGTAGGTAGGTTTTTAGGGTATAAACCGCAATACAAAAAAGCGATCGTCACTTTAGCATCATCTGATGACGCCGAAGTTATTCGGAAGACCTTGTTCCCAGAAGTATAACGATTTTCGATTTTCGATCGCATCCCAAATCGAAAATCTGAAATTGGGCAGTCTTTGAATCCAACATCTTTTGAGCAGTTATGGGCACCCGTTCTTTTAGGCCATATACTCCCAGTACTCGTCAGGCAGTCGTTTCTGACTTTGCGGAAATCACCCGTAGCGAACCGGAAAGATCCCTGACCGTATCCATCCATCGAAAAAAAGGTCGCAACAATCGCGGTATCATCACCAGCCGTCGGCGTGGTGGCGGACACAAACGCCTTTACCGAATCATCGATTTTCGGCGCGACAAGCACAACATTCCAGCCAAAGTAGCCACCATAGAATACGATCCCAACCGCAATGCTAGGATCGCCCTACTGCACTATCGAGATGGCGAAAAGCGCTATATTTTGCATCCCAACGGCTTAAAAGTCGGCACGCAAATCATCTCCGGGCCAGAAGCACCGATCGAAATCGGTAACGCTTTGCCCTTGGGCAATATACCCTTAGGTACTGGCGTTCATAACGTAGAACTCTATCCAGGTAGAGGCGGGCAAATCGTGCGAGCAGCTGGTGCCACCGCACAAGTTGTCGCCAAAGAAGGTGGTTACGTTTCCCTCAAACTACCATCCGGTGAAGTACGCATGATCTTAAAAGAATGCTACGCCACCATCGGACAAGTAGGAAACCTGGATGCTAGAAACTTAAGTACTGGCAAAGCAGGTAGAAATCGCTGGAAAGGCCGTCGGCCTAAAGTTAGAGGTAGCGTAATGAACCCCGTAGATCACCCACATGGTGGTGGTGAAGGGAGAGCGCCCATCGGTAGAAGTGGGCCAGTTACTCCTTGGGGTAAACCAGCACTAGGTGCGAAAACCCGCAAGCCTAATAAACCAAGTAATTCTTTAATTGTACGTCGTCGCCGGAAATCGTCTAAACGAGGCCGTGGCGGTCGTGAGTCATAGAATTTGAGATTTTGGATTTTGACCCAGCCAAAAATCCAAAATCCAACCAGGATCGAAGGACGATCGGGATTAATATCAATAATCTTCCCATCA
The DNA here is from genome assembly GCA_964546365.1 of uncultured bacterium. GTDB lineage: Bacteria > Cyanobacteriota > Cyanobacteriia > Cyanobacteriales > Aerosakkonemataceae > DATNQN01. Next base: position 8,075 of record CAZJJR010000097.1, read on the forward strand.
ATCCTGTTAATCCTTTAATCTTAGAAATCCCGCTCCAAAATTTGTTTAGCGAGTTATTAGAGTTATGGGTCGTTCTCTTAAGAAAGGTCCGTTCGTTGCTGATAGTTTAATGAGCAAAATTGAGACCTTAAATGCAAAAGGCGAAAAGCAAGTGATCAAAACTTGGTCGCGAGCTTCCACAATTTTGCCTCAAATGGTAGGTCATACGATCGCCGTTCACAATGGACGAACTCACGTACCGATCTTTATTTCAGACCAGATGGTAGGGCATAAATTGGGTGAATTTGCTCCCACTCGCACCTTTAGGGGACACGCCAAGGGCGATAAAAAATCCGGGAAACGATAACTTGTCAATCGTCGTGAGTCATGGGTCATTAGTCGTCGGTCATTAGTCATTAGCTAAATATTTAGATTGACAAATAACACTCGTACAAATGACAAATAACAAATGACAGATGACAAACAAGGAGAAAACTATGGCAGTAGATACTACCACTGAAGTAAAAGCGATCGCCCGTTATATACGGATGTCTCCCTTTAAAGTGCGTCGCGTCCTCGACCAAATTCGGGGTCGTTCTTATCGGGAAGCACTGATCATTTTAGAGTTCATGCCTTACAAAGCTTGCGAACCAGTTCTTAAAGTCCTGCGTTCTGCGGTCGCCAATGCTGAAAATAACGCTGGACTAGACCCAGCCAAACTAATGGTCAGTCAAGCCTATGCCGACCAAGGCCCTAGCCTAAAGCGTTTCCGGCCTAGAGCTCAAGGTAGAGCCTATCAAATTCGCAAGCCAACTTGTCATATTACCGTGGCAGTTGCCGAAGAAGCTTAAGGCATAGTTTAAAACTGACAATGGCAAATTTTAGGTTTCAGATTTCTAAATAAAACTTCAATCTAAAATCTAAAATCTAAAATCTAAAATTGATTTGAGGATGCACTTGTGGGACAAAAAATTCATCCAGTTGGTTTTCGACTAGGGGTAACCCAAGAACATCGCTCTCGTTGGTTCGCGGATTCAGACCGCTACCCAGAGCTACTCCAAGAAGATTTCCAAATTCGCACTTACGTCGAAAAAAACTTAGCTAATGCTGGTATTTCTGATGTAAGAATCGAACGAAAAGCCGACCAAATCGACTTAGAAATTCGGACGGCCAGACCCGGTGTAGTTGTCGGACGTGGCGGTACCGGGATTGAAACTTTGCGAACCGGACTACAACAAGAATTAGGTAGCAATCGCCAAATTCGGATCAACGTAGTCGAAGTAGCGCGGGTAGATGCTGATGGAGGTTTAATTGCTGAATATATCGCTCAGCAACTAGAACGTCGGGTTTCCTTCCGACGAGTAGTTCGTCAAGCAATTCAACGCGCTCAACGAGCCGGAGTTCAAGGTATTAAAGTACAAGTGAGCGGACGACTCAACGGTGCTGAAATTGCTCGAACCGAATGGACTCGTGAAGGTAGAGTACCTTTACATACACTGCGGGCAGATATTGATTTTGCTTACCGCACGGCTAAAACTATTTACGGCATTTTAGGCGTAAAAGTTTGGATTTTTAAAGGTGAAATCATCCCCGGACAGGAAGAAGCTGCCCCTGCTACGGCTCCTGGTACGCCCCGGCGTCGGCAAGGTAAACGCCGCCAGCAATTTGAAGACCGCTCTAATGAAGGATAAAGGGTGAAGGATGAAGGATGAAAAATCGATCGCGTTTCAGACTTCAGACTTCAGACTTCAGACTTCAGACTTTACACTTCACACTTTGTTGCCATGTTAAGTCCTAGAAGAACTAAATTCCGCAAACAACAACGCGGACGCATGGAAGGGTTGGCCACCAGAGGTAACGAACTAAATTTCGGAGAATTTGGCCTTCAGGCTTTAGAACCCGCTTGGATTACCTCTCGTCAAATCGAAGCCAGCCGTCGTGCCATGACCCGCTACATCCGTCGGGGTGGCAAAATCTGGATTCGGATTTTCCCTGACAAACCAGTTACCATGCGTCCGGCAGAAACCCGGATGGGTTCCGGTAAAGGTTCGCCAGAATTTTGGGTAGCCGTAGTTAAACCAGGACGCATTATGTTTGAAATTACAGGCGTTCCGGAAGCAACCGCTCGCGAAGCTATGCGTTTGGCTTCCCATAAGTTACCGATCAAAACAAAGTTTGTGATTCGCTCCGAGGAGACTGTATAACCATGCCTCTTCCTAAAGTAGAAGAAGCCAGAAACCTGAGCGATGAGGAACTGGCAAATCAAATTATCGCTGTGAAAAAACAACTGTTTCAGTTGCGCTTGCAAAAAGCAACTCGTCAGTTACAAAAAACACACGAATTCAAACACGCCAAGCACCGTTTAGCTCAATTGCTAACGGTGGAAAGGGAGCGAGAAATTACAGCCTCCCAAGCATCCAATGCTACCGAAACAGTTGCTTAAAACAGGAGTAGATGACAATGGCAGTCAAAGAAAGAGTTGGCTTAGTTGTCAGCGACAAAATGGATAAAACCGTCGTGGTAGCCATCGAAAACCGCTCTCCCCATCCTAAATACAAAAAAATTGTCGTGCGGACAAAAAGATATAAAGCACACGATGAAGAAAATAAATGTAAGGAAGGGGATAGAGTAAGGATTCGCGAAACACGCCCTTTGAGTCGCACCAAACGCTGGGAAGTAGCTGAAATACTCAATTCCAGTAGTGGTCAGTAGTTAGTGGTTAGTGGGAGAGCAACAACCATTAACAATCAACTAACAACTATCAGCTAACAACTATTAACCAACAAAGCCGTGATTCAACCCCAAACCTATCTAAATGTTGCTGACAATAGCGGTGCCCGCAAATTAATGTGTATCCGGGTTTTAGGCGCCGGTAATCGCCGCTACGGTCATGTAGGCGATGTGATCATCGCCGTTGTCAAAGATGCCACCCCTAATATGGCAGTGAAAAAATCTGATGTGGTGAGAGCAGTAATTGTTCGCACTACCAAAAGTACCCGTCGGGAAAGCGGCATGAGTATTCGTTTTGACGATAATGCTGCTGTAATTATCAACGCTGATGGTAATCCGAAAGGTACCCGCGTATTTGGCCCTGTAGCTAGGGAATTGCGGGATAAAAACTATACCAAAATCGTTTCTCTCGCTCCGGAGGTGCTCTAATGGCTAGCAATCGAGCAACTCAAGCAAATAGTGGTAGAAAAAAAGCCAAAAATCAGCCAGCGCGTTCTAAAATGCACGTCAAAAAAGGCGATACCGTTCAGGTAATTTCTGGCAAAGATAAAGGCAAAGTTGGCGAAATCTTGCAGTCTTTTCCTAAATTAAGCAAGGTAATCGTCAAAGGGGTAAACATAAGAACTAAGCACGTTAAACCCCAACAAGAAGGTGAATCGGGTCGCATCGTCACTAGCGAAGCACCGATTCATAGTTCTAACGTTATGCTTTATTCCACTAAGCAAAACGTTGCCAGTCGCGTCTGCTATACCTTCACGGAAGAAGGCAAAAAAGTGCGGATGCTCAAAAAAACTGGTGAAATCATCGACTAATAGCTAATTGCTAAGATTTAATAGCTAGTTGATCCGGATAAATTTTATCTAAAAAAATAGCGATTAGCTTTTTAGCAATTAGTCCGCCTATTTACTTCCTGACCACGCCCAGGGAGAACAAGAGAAAAACTATGGCACAACGACTAAAAACCCAGTATCAAGAAACAATTGTTCCTAAATTAAGGGAGCAATTCAAGTATGAAAATATTCACCAAGTTCCAAAGCTGGTAAAGGTCACCCTGAACCGAGGCTTGGGGGATGCAGCTTCTAATGCGAAGGCTTTGGAATCTTCATTGAATGAAATTGGCTTGATTGCAGGTCAAAAGCCTGTAGTTACCAGAGCTAAAAAAGCGATCGCAGGTTTTAAAATTCGTCAAGGTATGCCAGTGGGCATCATGGTTACCCTGAGAGGAGACCGGATGTATGCTTTCCTGGATCGACTGATTAACTTATCACTACCCCGGATTAGAGATTTTCGGGGGATTAGTCCCAAAAGCTTTGACGGTCGCGGTAACTATAGTCTGGGCGTAAGAGAGCAGCTGATTTTCCCAGAAATCGAATACGACAATATCGATCAAATTCGCGGTCTGGATATTTCCATCATCACGACTGCTAAAACAGACGAAGAAGGCCGCGCCTTGCTAAAAGCAATGGGGATGCCTTTCCGCGATCAATAAGGAGGAAACGATGGCGTCGAACGACACGATAGCAGATATGCTGACGCGCATCCGCAATGCAAATTTAGCGCGGCATCAAAGCACAGCAATTCCATCAACAAAAATGACTCGCAGTATTGCCAAAGTCTTAAAAGATGAAGGCTTTATTGGTGAGTACGAAGAGAGTGGGGAAGGAATCAAGAAAGAGTTGAAGATTGCTTTGAAATACAAAGGTAAAAATCGTCAACCTATCATTACCGCCCTCAAAAGAGTTAGCAAACCAGGACTGCGGGTTTATTCAAATCGCAAAGATTTACCGCGAGTTCTGGGTGGTATCGGTATTGCCATTATTTCTACTTCCAGTGGCATTATGACTGACCGAGAAGCACGTCGCCAAGGACTTGGTGGAGAAGTGCTTTGCTACGTTTGGTAATTCAATTTTTGAGGCGAGGATTTTTGATTTTGGATTTTAAATAGAATTTTACAAATCTAAAATCTAAAATCTAAAATCTAAAATTCTAATTACCAATTACCAAATTTAGGAGAGTTATGTCTCGCATCGGTAAGCGTCCGATTACTGTTCCTAATAAAGTATCGGTGGCAATTGACAATCAAAGCGTTGCCGTCAAAGGCCCTAAGGGAGAACTTTCTAGAGTTTTGCCAGCAGGAATTACTGTCGAGCAAGACGGCGAAACGTTAAAAGTTTTGCGGCAAAATGATTCCCGCCAACTCCGCCAACTGCACGGCTTATCTCGTACTCTCGTTGCCAATATGGTAGAGGGAGTGTCTCAGGGATTTCAACGCCGCTTGGAAATCCAAGGGGTTGGTTATCGCGCAAGAGTTGACGGTCGCAATCTAGTATTGAACGTCGGTTACAGCCATGAAGTGAAAATCGAGCCTCCCCAAGGCATTCAAATGGCTGTAGAAAACAACGTCAACGTGGTCGTAAGTGGCATTGACAAAGAAATTGTGGGTAACTTAGCGGCGAGAATCCGTGCCGTTCGTCCCCCAGAAGTTTATAAGGGTAAAGGCATTCGTTATGCCGGGGAAGTCGTCAGACGAAAAGCTGGCAAGGCAGGTAAGAAATGAAGCTGACTCGCAGAGAATCAAAGGAACGGCGGCATCACCGCATCCGTCGCACTGTTTTTGGTACAGCAGAGCGTCCTCGTTTAGCTGTGTTTCGTTCCCACGAGCATATTTATGCACAAGTAATTGATGACACCAAGCACCATACTTTAGCAGCAGCCTCTACTTTAGAGCCTGTTTTGCGGACGAGCTTAAGCTCTGGTGCTACTTGTGATGCTTCTTCTCAAGTGGGTAAATTAATCGCAGAAAGATCGCTGGAAAAAGGCATTCAAAAAGTCGTTTTCGATCGAGGTGGCAATCTTTATCACGGTCGAATTAAAGCCCTGGCTGAAGCAGCACGCGAAGCTGGTTTAGACTTCTAAATTGTCATCGATCATTGTCATCAGTCATTAGTCATCGGTCATTGGTCATTAGTTAGTAGCTAGTAGTTAATCTAAACAAATTGCCACTTACAAATTAAAAAATTCTAATGACTTGTGACAAATGACAAATGGCTCCTGCGACAAATGACTTCTGCTGACAAAAGGACTTTTCTGATGAAGAAAATAGGACAAAACTATGGCTGAACAACAGCGTCGGAAAAAAAATACCCGCAGTAGAGAAAAAGAGACCAACTGGCAAGAGCGCGTAATTCAAATTCGCCGAGTCAGCAAGGTAGTTAAAGGCGGTAAAAAACTCAGCTTCCGCGCGATCGTAGTCGTTGGTAACGAACGCGGTCAAGTAGGCGTGGGTGTTGGCAAAGCTAGCGACGTCATCGGCGCAGTGAGAAAAGGCGTAGTAGATGGCAAAAAGCATTTAGTTGAAGTGCCTCTCACTAAAGCTAATTCAATTCCTCATCCTGCTAACGGAGACGGTGGCGGTGCAAAAGTAATGATGCGTCCAGCAGCACCGGGAACGGGTGTAATTGCTGGGGGAGCAGTGCGTACTGTGTTGGAATTAGCCGGGGTTCGCAATATTCTTGCTAAGCAATTGGGTTCCAACAATCCTCTCAATAACGCTAGAGCAACTATTAATGCTCTGTCTACCCTGCGGACGTTTTCTGAAGTTGCTGAAGATCGGGGTATTACCATCGAAAACCTCTTCGCATAGTCATTGGTCATTGGTCATCAGTCATCGGTCATTAGTTAGTAGTTAATCAGATAAATTGCTACTAACAAATAAAAAACTTTAATGACAAATTAGAAATTATGAATGACTTGTGACAAATGACAAATGACAAAAATGGCAGATAACCAAGGATAAAAACATGAGATTAAACGATCTTCAACCTAAAAAAGGCTCTAAACACCGTCGCCGTCGGGTAGGTCGCGGTATTTCTGCAGGTCAAGGTGCAAGCGCTGGTTTGGGGATGCGCGGTCAAAAATCTCGTTCTGGTAGTGGTACTAGACCGGGATTTGAAGGAGGACAACAACCTCTCTACAGACGAATTCCCAAGTTAAAGCATTTTACCGTCATCAATCGTCGCCAATACACTACGATCAATGTCAGTAAGCTGGCATCACTTCCAGCTAATACAGAAGTAACCCTGGCGTCCCTAATGGCTGCTGGGATCGTCACTCAAAATGACGGGCCGCTAAAAATGTTAGGAGACGGAGAACTTAGCGTGCCACTACAAGTGAAAGCAGCCGCCTTTACAGCTGGTGCCCGCAGCAAAATAGAAGCAGCTGGTGGAAGTTGTGAAGTTATATAAATCGCCAGGGTTTACCCTAAGTGTTCTCATTTTCAGGATCGCCTAGAGGAACCCTTTGTATGATCAGTCGAGACAAAGCCCCAACGGCTCAAGAAACCTTTGCCCAAATGGCACAAGCAGCTGGACTGCGAGGCCGGCTGCTGATCACGATCGGAATGCTTATTTTGGTACGCTTAGGCGTTTTCTTGCCAATCCCAGGTATCAATCGGGTTGCTTTTGCCGAAAGCTTGAGAAATCAAAATAATCCGTTAATTGGATTGTTAGATATTTTTTCTGGTGGTGGCTTGCTAAGCGTAGGAATTTTTGCACTGGGGATTTTGCCATATATTAATGCTTCCATTATTTTGCAATTGTTGACAGCCGCTATTCCCAGCTTGGAAAACTTGCAGAAAAATGAAGGGGAAGCTGGACGACGCAAGATTTCTCAGATTACTCGTTACGTGTCTCTAGGATGGGCTGTACTTCAAAGTATTTTTATTGGAGCGATTTGGCTCCAGCCCTACGCCTATAATCCAGGGCCGTTTTTCGTGATTAAAACAGTAATCGCCCTGACTGCTGGTTCCATGTTCGTGATGTGGGTTTCTGAATTAGTCACCGAACGTGGAGTGGGGAACGGAGCATCCCTGCTGATTTTCCTGAACATCGTGGCGGTTTTACCAAAATCTTTAAATGACACCATCCAATTAGCTCAAACTGGCGGCAGGGAAATTGTTGGTAAAGTGATCGTTCTGCTGCTAGTTTTCCTCGTGATGATTGTCGGTATTGTTTTCGTCCAAGAAGGAACTCGCAGAATTCCTATTATTTCCGCTCGTCGGCAAGTAGGTCGCAAGCTTTATTTGGAAAAAAGCAGTTATTTACCTTTGCGGTTAAATCAAGGCGGCGTAATGCCGATTATCTTCGCTTCTGCCGTGTTGGTTTTACCGAGTACTCTGGGTCAAATATTAAAGAATCCGACGGTAGCGCAGTTTACCACTTATCTGTTGCCAAATGGCCCTACTCCTTGGGTTTATGCGGGTGTTTATCTGCTGTTAATTCTCTTTTTTAGCTATTTCTATGCTTCATTGATCGTTAACCCGGTAGATTTAGCACAGAACCTGAAGAAGATGGGTTCCAGTATTCCTGGTATTCGTCCTGGTAAGGCGACAAGCGATTATGTAGAGCGAGTATTAAACAGGCTGACTTTTTTGGGTGCAGTCTTTTTAGGGGCAGTGGCAATCATACCTACAGCAGTAGAAAGTGCTACCAATGTCGGTACGTTTAGGGGGCTTGGTGCAACGTCTCTGTTGATTTTGGTTGGTGTTGCTATTGATACTGCCAAGCAAGTGCAAACTTACGTAATTTCCCAGCGATACGAAGGAATGGTGAAACAGTAGTGACGCGATTGATCTTTCTGGGGGCACCAGGAGCCGGTAAAGGAACTCAAGCTAAAAAATTAGCTGAACTATGTGGAATTCCCCATATTTCTACGGGTGACATTTTACGTAATGAAGTGGCTTTGGGTACCCAATTGGGCGTACAAGCAAAAGCTTACCAAGATAAAGGTGAGTTGGTTCCCGATCGCTTGATTTTAGATATGATGCGGGAGCGTTTGACTCAATCCGATACTAAAAATGGGTGGATTCTGGATGGCTTTCCTCGAAATGTTCCCCAGGCCGAGTTCTTGGAGAGTCTGTTAAAGGATCTCGACCAGGAATGCGATCGCGTAATTAATCTGGAAGTACCTGATGAGGTTTTAATCGAGCGTTTGCTGGGACGCGGACGGATGGATGATACGGAAGAAGTAATCCGTCATCGTCTGGATGTTTATCGCTCTCAAACAGCACCTCTAATTGATTTTTATCGCGATCGTCAGCAACTAGTATCTATCCAAGGCAATCAATCGATGGCAGAAGTTAGCGAAAAAATCGAACAAGCCATTGCTTCATAATAGCAAGTCCCTTTGGTTGAATGGGTAAAATACTTTCCCTTTCAACCAAATTTACTCGGTATGAAAGCAAATAATTGCCAAGCCTTTTCCAGCCCCATATATTGTCAATATTTGATAAGATATGTTAAAAGGTGTCTGAGTTATGACTCAGATCACTGCAATATTGTGGGGCGGCTAAAGTGATAGCCTAGTTTAATTAAATTGTAGCGTTGAGGAAAAATACTTTGTCTAAACAAGACTTAATTGAAATGGAAGGTACGGTAACTGAATCCCTTCCTAATGCTATGTTTCGGGTTGACTTGGATAATGGCTTCAACGTATTAGCACATATTTCCGGGAAGATCCGCCGAAACTACATCAAAATTTTGCCTGGAGATCGGGTAAAAGTCGAACTAACACCATATGACCTCACCAAAGGTCGGATTACTTATCGCTTACGTAAAAAGTAGAGCGGCTAAATTAGCTTTCTACTATTAAATCCATCTTTTGTTAGAGCGATGTAATTAACTGACAAATAAAATTAAAAATGATATAATATATAGTTTGTAGTCCAGCCGATAAAGAGGCATGAAAGTTCGAGCATCGGTTCGTAAAATTTGTGAAAAGTGCCGCGTCATTCGCAGACGAGGTAGGGTAATGGTGATCTGCTCTAACCCCAAACACAAGCAACGTCAGGGTTAAGCGAACGGTATAACTTCTAGTTAACTCAAGTTATTTGAGAAAACAACCATTTTTAGCAACCAGCAAGCAATTAGGGAGATATAAAGCGTGGCAAGGATTGCCGGGGTAGACCTTCCGCGCGATAAGCGCGTCGAAATTGGTCTGACTTACATTTACGGAATCGGATTATCGCGGTCTAAGGAAATTTTAGCCGCTACCAGCATTAATCCAGATACCCGCGTTAGAGACCTGACGGATGCTGAAGTTGCGTCTTTACGAGCCACTGTAGAGGCCAACTATCAAGTAGAAGGGGATCTCAGACGTTTAGAGGCGATGAACATCAAGCGCCTGGTTGATATTGGTACTTATCGGGGTCGTCGTCATCGTCAGGGACTGCCCGTGCGCGGTCAGAGAACCCGTACTAATGCCAGAACCCGTCGAGGCAGAAGGCAAACCGTGGCAGGTAAGAAGAAAGCACCGGCTAAGAAGTAATGTTTTGCATTGAAATGCAAGTAAAGTTACTAAGCCTTTGAATACTATCTATCTACCAGCAAGTTAAAACTCAAGCTTATTAACCGAAGTATGGCACGACAAACAACTAGAAAGCCCGGTACCAAGAAGCAAAAGCGGAATGTGCCTAATGGGATAGCTTATATCCAGTCAACATTCAATAACACGATCGTCACTGTCAGCGATCAGAATGGAGATGTGATCTCCTGGGCATCAGCGGGTTCCAGTGGCTTCAAAGGAGCTAAAAAAGGAACGCCTTTTGCAGCCCAAACCGCTGCCGAAGGTGCTGCTCGCCGAGCGATCGAACAAGGAATGCGACAAATAGAAGTTATGGTGAGCGGCCCGGGCGCTGGCCGCGAAACCGCGATTAGGGCTCTTCGGGGTGCCGGATTAGAAACTACATTGATTCGGGATATTACACCGATTCCCCATAATGGCTGCCGCCCACCAAAACGCCGTCGGGTTTAAACCTAATTTAAATAGTTGGGTTTGCCTTTTGAATACAGGTTGGTGGATGCTAAAAATCCAGTTTATAAAGAGCGGGTATATGCGTCACCATCCTGGCTAAGGGGGTGTGATGGAAACAGCCATTGGGCATTTAGCTCAGAAATTAAATAGGGAGGCTGCAATCGCTGCCTTCCACCGGACCAAGGAACAAGGGGGATCACTCCGTGGCGCAGTTTCAAATTGAATGTGTCGAGTCTAACATTGAGAAAAACCGGGGTCAATACAGCAAATTTGTCCTAGAGCCACTGGAAAGGGGTCAGGGAACGACGGTTGGCAACGCCCTCAGACGGGTATTGCTGTCTAACCTGCCGGGTTCAGCAGTCACGGCAGTTCGGATTGCAGGCGTCAACCACGAGTTTGCCACCATTCCAGGCGTGCGGGAGGATGTGCTGGAGATCCTGCTCAATATGAAAGAAATAGTTTTTAAGAGCAACAGCCCCCAACCGCAGATCGGTAGGTTAGTAGCTACTGGCCCTTCTACGGTAACTGCCTTACAATTTGATTTACCTTCTGAAATAGAAGTAGTCGATCCCAATCAATATGTGGCCACATTGGCAGATGGGGCCAAGCTGGAAATGGAATTTCGCTTAGAGACTGGGAAGGGGTATCGAGCAGTCGATCGAGCTCACGACGAATCAGCTGCGATCGATTTTCTCCAAATTGACGCTATTTTTATGCCAGTTCGCAAGGTCAACTATAGCGTTGAAGAAATTCGCGGGGATGGTTCGGTGGAAAAAGACCGACTCCTCATGGAAATTTGGACTAATGGCAGTATTTCGCCCCAAGAAGCTCTTTCCCAAGCAGCGGCGATGCTAGTGGATTTGTTCAATCCGCTAACTAACATGAATCTCGAACCGATCGATAACGATAAACAAGAGGATGAAGATCCTACCAGCCAAATTCCCATTGAGGAATTGCAGCTGTCGGTTCGGGCTTATAACTGTTTGAAGCGGGCGCAAATTAACTCAGTAGCTGACTTA
>CAZJJR010000098.1:0-19391 GCA_964546365.1 uncultured bacterium
TACTAAAATGAGAAATTTTTCTGGCTCGAAAATTTTCATGGTGATATAGCTAGGGTCTAAAATCAAGGGTTAGGTAGAATTGAGAGCGACCTAACTGACGAGAGCGGTTGCGATAATAAGTAGGTAAGAAGCACCAGGGGAGAGGGTCAAAGTTTAAGTTGATATTTGGTTACATACTGCTGTTTATTTACGGCTTTCTACTTATTTTAGAATTAAGCATTTGGGTTAATTTTTTCCAATTCTAATCTAATTTTCGGAAAATATTTGAGTGTTTCTGGTAAGCGTTCAAAATCAAACTCTTGAATTTGCTTGGCTAAAGTATTAGCGTATTCTAGGAGAGGAAGATAATTGTACTGTTCCCCCCATATTTGTAAATTATCTGCAAATTTCTTCAAATCACGTCGAATCATGGAATTACATAAATTTGGCCAAACGGCTTCTTCTTCTCTACGCAGGGTATCTATCAATTGGGGTAATTTTTCTAAAGTATCTGGGGCAATTTCTAATAAAGTCGATCTTGGTAAAGCCATAGTAGGTTTAGCATCGAGATCTAAGTAACTTGTTTCGATGTTTAAAAATTTTTTCAGTTCCCAGACTAATTGCTGACGGCTAACTGGTTTGGGAAGAAATCCTTGACAGGTCGATCGCAAAAGTTCTAGTTCTTCTTTTAAAGCGGAAGCGGTGATCATGATGATGGGAATATTTTTAGTTTGTTCATCTTCTTGTAAAATTTTACTAGCTTCTAAGCCATCCATGTTGGGCATCCGCCAATCTAATAAAATCACATCTGGGTTGTGATTTCGAGCAATGTTAACTGCTTCCAATCCATCTTTAGCTAATAGGATGTCGTGTTTCGTGCCGACAAAATAACTTTGCAGGAGGGTAAGGTTGGAGGGGACATCATCAACTGCCAGTATTTTAGCAGCCTTAAATTGATTTAAATTATCATCTAAATCGGTTTTAGGGGCTTCTTTTAACAAAGGATCGGTAATCGATACGACTGGAAAAGTAAAGGTAAAAGTGCTACCTTCACCTAGTTGGCTTTGCAGGGTAACCGTACCACCTAAGAGGTAAGTTAGTCGTTTGACGATCGCTAATCCCAAACCAGTACCGCCATATTTGCGAGTACTTTGCCCTTCTACTTGTAAAAAAGCATCGAAAATGCTCGCTTGTTGTTCGCTGGGAATGCCGATTCCCGTATCGGTAACGGATATTTCTAGGGATATCTGATTTGTCGGTATTTTACTCGGTTGTGAAGGGGAAAATGGCTGACAGCGAGCAAATATTTTAATCGTACCTCGTTCGGTAAATTTGAGGGCGTTGCCAACTACGTTGAAAAGAATTTGTCGCAGGCGTACTTCATCAAATAGAATACCACTGGGTACGGTGCGCTCTATTTCCGATTCTAAAGAAAGGTTTTTTTCCCGGGCTTTTTGCGAAAAAATCTGGCCTACTTCGAGAATTAAAGTTCTTAAGTTAACTGGTTCGTAGTGGAGTTGCAGTTTTCCGGCTTCGATTTTCGAGAGGTCGAGGATATCGTTTATTAAGGATAATAGCGTTTTGCCGCTGGCAGCAATTGATTGCAGGTAAAAACGCGGTTGGGATTCGGTGATGCAGTTTTGTAATAAGTCGCAAAAACCCAGGATGGCGTTCATGGGGGTGCGAATTTCGTGACTCATGTTGGCTAAGAATTCGCTTTTAGCTTGATTGGCGGCTTCAGCGATTTCTTTGGCTTTTTGAAGTTCGGCTTCGGCGCGTTTGCGATCGCTAATATCGCGAATTACCACTAATACTTCATCGAAATTGAGGGGGACGATGCGGGCTTCTTGCCAGCGTTGTTCTCCATTGACTTCTAAGTTAAGGTCGTAAACTTGCATCTGTCCGGTTGCTAAAGCACGTTCGGCGAAGGCTAATCGCGTTTGGGCAATCTCAAAAGGTAATAATTGGTAAATATTGCCTCCGATCATTTGGGACGCAGAGGCTAGCATGGGAAATGTGGTAGCGGGTTTGACATCTATATAAGTGCCGTCTCGTTTCATACGGATAATCAGATCCGGTAAGGCATCTCGCATGGCGCGATTCATGGCTTCGCTGCGACGCAGTGCTTCTTCTGCTTGTTTGCGATCGCTAATGTTGCGTACCATCACTAATACTTCATTATCTTGAATCGGTACGATGCGAGTTTCTTCGTATTGAAGATTTCCTTCAATAATAAGTTGCTGTTCGTAAGTTTGCACTTGACCTGTTTGCAAAGCTTGTTCGATATAATAAAGCCATTCTCTGGCTAAACTTTCAGGTAGAACATCGGTGATATTAGCGCCTTCTCGTTTTTGTTGAGGATTGAAAATGAGGTAATTGCAACTGGCATAAAAGTCTAGATAGTAGCCATCTCGATCCATCCGGATCAGCAAGTCGGGAATGGCAGCGATCAAAGCACGGTTAGTGGCTTCACTTTTTTGCAAAGCTTGTTCGGCTTGCTTGCGTTCTGTGATATCCTGCACGGTGCCGAATAATTTAACCACTTCTTTAGATCGATCGAATACAGCTTGACCTTTCCCCAAAGTGTAGCGCATCGAGCCATCGGGCAGAAAAATGCGGATTTCATGTTCGTAAGACCTGCCTTCGCTAATGGCAAAGCGGACATCGCGATCGAACTCTTCTCGATCGTCGGGATGAGTCAATTTTAAATGTTCTTCGTAAGTTGGTTCTGGCTTGGTCGGGTCGCATCCGAAAATCCGAAAACATTCTGCTGACCAAGTAATTTTTCTGGTTTTCAAATCGAACGACCAACTGCCCACATGGGCGATTTTTTGGGCTTCGGCGAGGGCTTTTTCACTTTGGCGCACTGCTTCTTCGGCACGTTTGCGATCGGTAATGTTATATAAAACGCAATGAGTTTTGATAAACTGCCCATCCGGACTGCGCTGAACGCGACCTTCCAGAATAACGGTAACGAAATTGCCATCTTTGTTTACTAGTTCCAGTTCGGCGCAAACGATCCCATCGGTTTTGAAACATTCAAATTTTTGGCGAAACCGATCGCGAGTCTTGGGCGACCAAAATTCACCGAAATACTTACCTAAAATTTCTGCTCTGGTGTATCCCAAAAGGTCGCACAACTCATCATTGAGATCGATGTAGCGTCCCTCCTCATCCAGGGATTGGTACGCGACTGGGGAGTTTTCAAACAAGTTGCGGAAGCGCTGTTCGCTTTCTCGCAAAGCTTCTTCGATTTGTTTGCGATCGGTAATATCTATGACGATGCCATGCCAAACCATATCCCCGTTATCTCGCCGTTCCGGTTGAGAATTGCCTTGCAACCACTTGATTTTGCCGGAGGGAACGATCAGACGCCATTCATGTTTAAATGTAGTGAGAGTTTCGGCACTGCGGGTGGCTGCGTCTATATATCCCTGCCGATCGTCTGGATGTATTTGACCGACAATGAATTTTTCCGGGTCTTGAAAAACTTCTTCGATCGTTGTTTCGGCAATTTCTGCCAGTTTTTGGTTCGTATATTCAAATTCTAGAGAACCATCGGGATGATACACCAGAGAATAAATATTTCCCGGTACGGCAGTAGCTAGATTTTGCAGGCGATTCAACGTTAGTTGCAAAGCTTCTTCGGCTAATTTGCGTGCGGTGATATCTCTCGCCGTTGCGTAGATATACTGTCCGGCGGGAATCGATCGCCACTCAAACCAGCGATAGGAACCATCTCGATGGCAGTAACGGTTGGTAAAAGTTAAAACGGGTTGTTGCTTGGTTAATTGGGCGATCCTTAAGAGAGTTGGTTCTAAATCTTCGGGATGGACGAAATCGAGAAAGCGCTTGCCTTCCAACTCTAACAAACTATAACCCAGAGCTTTTTCCCACTCCGGGTTAAGGTGAATAAAATAACCATCGGTGTTAGCAATGCACAATAAATCGATCGCGCTGGAAAAGAAATGTTCTAACTCCTGAGTTTTTTGTTGTAATGCTTCTTCAGCGCGTTTGCGATCGCTAATATCCAGAAGTACGCCGCGCCAAGCGATCGAGCCATCCGCACGGATTTCGTGACGAGCGCTCACCGCTAGCCAGCGAACGTTACCATCTGGATGAAGATGGCGATACTCGTAATATAAAGGTGTTAAATTCTTGACGCAAGACTCGATCGCAACTTGATAACTCGGTAAATCTTCTGGGTGAATTCGCTGCTCGATCGTCGAGAAATCCGCCATCAATTCTTGAGCGGAAATCCCAAATAATTCAGCACATCCTTCACTGATGTACTCCATGCCATTTCTACCATCACCGTAGTAGGTATAAGTGTAAATGGCTCCGGGCAAGTTATCAGCCAGACTTCGCAAACGGGCTTCGTTTTCTCGCAAAGCTTCTTCAGCAAGTTTGCGTTCCGTCAGATCGATCGTGATTCCGCAGACAGCGTATACCGTTCCGTTCGTATCGCAAAGGGGAAACTTAGTAACTAACAAATGACGAGTTCCGGTTTGAAACGGTACTTGCTCTTCAAAAGTAATAGATCTTTTTTGAGTGATGGTTATTTCATCGCTTTCCTGACACATCGCCGCCTTTTCTGGGGGTAATAATTCCCAGTCCGAGATCCCCAACAGCTGCTCTTGGGAAAGCTGCACCATTTGTTCGTAAGCAGGATTAACCGTCGTGTAACGTCCTTGTAAATCTTTGATAAAAATCGATAGTGGCGAGCTTTCCAAAATTAAACGCAACCGTTGTTCGCTTTCGGAAAGAGCGATTTCGGCTTGTTTGCGATCGGTAATGTCCGCTACCACTGTTCCCACCCAGATGCGGTTTTCTTCTAAGTAGGGAATTGGGAAATAAGAAGCCAGCCAGTAGCGAATTTCTCCCGGTTGTTTAGGAACTTCGCCCCTGACTTCTAAGTTCAAAATCGGCTGATTTGTCGCGATGACTTGTTGGTAAATCGGTTCGACAGCGGGCGCTAATTCAGGCAAAGTTTCGCGAATTGTTTTACCTATATGGTTGGCAATCGATATTCCATTAATGTCTGCCAAGGGTGCGTTGATTTTGACAAATCGCAATTCGTCATCGATTATATTAAGACCGATCGGCGCACAATTAAAAAAGGCATTTAGTTGAGCTTCTCGGAAAGCGAGTTCTTTTTCTAAGGTTTTGCGATCGGTAATATCGACGGTAAACTGGTTGATCCACCAACAATTAAAATCCGCGTCATATCGACAAGTCATTCTGGCAGATAACCAGCGCAAGCTGCCATCTTTGCGGTAGAAGCGATACTCGCAAGTGACGATCGGCTCGGTCAACACTCGATCGAATAAAGGTAGAATCGTATTTTCTAGATCTTCTGGCATTATTCTGGCAAGCCAAATAGATTTATCGTTAAAAAATTCCTCTACGGTATAGCCAAAGATCGTTTCGCAACCTGCTGAAAGGTAATCGATATTCCAATTGCGATCGGCAAACATTTGAATGCGGATAATCGATGCGATCGGGCTGTTAATAATATCGCTCAATTTGGCTTCCGATTTTTGCAACGCCAATTCCAAATATTTGCGATCGGTAATATCCGTAGCAAACCCGATAAAATTAGATGGATTACCCGCTTCATCTCTCACCAAATTAATTTGAGCAAATATCCACCTAATTTCCCCATTCGGTCGAATAATTCGGTATTCTCGCGCAACGGTATTTCCCGCCCATTGGATTTGCAGAGATTTTTCTACCGAGTCGCGATCGTCTGGATGAATGCTTTCTGCCCACGAGCGAGGGTTTTCATACAAACTTTCACAACTACGTCCCCAAATTCGTTCGTAAGCAGTACTAATATAAATAAATTGTCCGGTAATTGCCGATCGCACGAAGAAAAGTTGGCTGATGGTTTTGACGATTTCCTGAAATCTTTCTTCGCTTTGACGCAATGCCTCTTCTACTTTTTTGATTTCGCCAATTTCTTTACTTATATTAAGAACGTAAGTTTCGCCGGCGATTTCGATGATTTCACAAGAAACGAGGGATACTTTAATTTCACCGGATTTAGTCCGCCAGTGAAATTCTTTACTTCTGATAATACCGGTTTCTTTAAGTTCTCTGACGATCCCTTCTACCTGAGATAAATCAATCAAAAAATTAGTTTCTAGTGCGGTTTTACCAATGATTTCTTCATAGCTATAACCGCTGACTTCCAAAAAACTGTTGTTGACATCAATCCAGCGCCCATCCCCTAAAGTGGTGATGCTCACCGGATCGGGACTGTTGCGAAAGATGGTGGCATATCTGGATTCCGATTCTTGCAGATCGATGTTGACGCGATCGAAAGCTGCTCGCAATTGTTGCGCCATCCAGTTAAAGGAACGCGCCATTAGCGCTAGTTCCCGCACTGGCATATCTTCCGGCATTTGTAAATTTAAATTGCCTCGCGCCATTGCTGCTGAGGTTTGACTGAGCAGTAACATCGGACTGGCAATTCGATTAGCGATCGTCATCCCGCATAAAATCGCCGCGATCGCTGCCAATACCGTCAGTCGAATCGTATGCTGGGTATTGCCATCGATCTCCGCCATAAAATCGGATTTCGGCACAATTGTTACCAGCAACCAATTCAATCCATGCCGATCTTTATATGGCTGTACTTGTAAGCAATAGGTTTGATTGTTGCTCGGAAAATCCCAGGTTTTCAGTTGGTCGATCGCGCTCTCTTCTTTCAATTGCAATGCTAAATATTGACTGACGGAGCGGATTAAGGGATGTTGGCTTTCGGTTGCTAAAATTCTCTTAAATTTACCATTTGGAGTTTTAATAAAAGGCAATTCATCTGTCGAACTGGCGATTAAATAACCATTTGGTTCCATCAGAAAGAATAGCCCGGAATTGCCCAATTTCAATTTTTTGAGAAATTGATTTAATTTACTCAAAGGCAAGTTAACTGCAAAAGCACCGATGAATTCCTGGCTGGTGGAATCGTAAACGGGTAAACTAGCATTAATAGTTAAGTCGCTGCCATCATCCAACGGATAAACTGAACTCCAAGTACCTTGTTTTCTTTGTTTGGCTAATTTATACCAGGAGCGTTGTCGAATATCCCAGTCTGGCGAATATTCTCCCATTTGGAGTAATTGACCTCGTTTCCCATCGGCAGTGATGGAGTATTTAGCAAATTTTCTAATATGGGGGCTATCTGTTACCCAAATTGACTTGACACCATTAGAGGATTCGGCAATTCTAAAATCTCCCCGTTCGTTCGCATAAATAATGCCTGGAATGTTATCGAAGTTAGAGTTTTGCCAAATCAGATATCTTTCTACTTTATCCAAGCGACGCAGATCGAGTTGATGGAAATCGATCGACTTAGCATTGCGATTATTGATTCGGTGAGGTAGTTCTAAATAATTATCCAGGTAGAGGCGAACGCGATCGCTAACTTCCGTCATCAACTGGTGCGCCAGTTCTTGCACCGATTCCCGACTATTTTGAATTGAAAAGTAGTTCGTTACTCCGACGGTGATTACCAGTAGCAGGAGGAAGGGAACGACTAAGAACAGCCGGAGAGGGACTTTCAGCCGATGAAATGGCAAGTACGATCGCATATCTTAAATTTAAGATGGCAGATAGAAAGGGAAAAAAAGAAAAAGAAAGAAAACAAGACCGCTAATTGATCTTCGCCACTGTCCGGTCGGATGATTGGTATCCCATTTTTACTTTCTTTTGACACCGATAAGTCCATTATCTTCAGTTTTTGCCCGATTTTTTTATTTTGTCAAAGTGATATCCGCGCTCTAAACTTAAGAAATAATTCTGGATTTTGAACGATCGCTGGTGACTTTTGACTTACCGATTCACTTTCAACGCGCGATCGATCTTTTCCCCTACCCCCTGCTCGCCTGCCAATATAGCAAACTTCACGTTGTGGAAATGAACTGGTAACTATTATTACAAAACTTCCATAATTGCTGATGCCATTTTATCCAAGCGTACAGTTCGATCGCTTAAAGAAGCTTCTATTACCGCGCGAGGCATCCCGTAAACTACGCAAGTTTCTTCGGATTCGGTAAAAATTAAACCACCAAGCGATTTAATCCAAGCTGACCCTTGTTTGCCATCCGATCCCATTCCGGTCATCACTACGCCCAAAACGCGATCGCGATACACTTCGGCGGCGGATTGAAATAATACATCTACGCTGGGACGATGCAGGGTATCGAAAGGACGGGCATCGAGATGAGTAACTACGTTACCATTCGATCGGCGAATGAAACTCAGATGTTTTCCCGCCGGAGCGATCAAAACTTTACCAGCAATCACCGGATCGTTTTCTCTGGCTTCTACTACATTTAAAGCTGATATGGCATCTAATCTCTGAGCGTACATTTGCGTGTAGCCCACTGGCATATGTAAAACGACCGCGATCGGTACGGGAAAGCTTTCCGGTAATTGAGGAATTAAAAAAGAAAGTGCTTGTGGCCCACCTGTAGAAATGCCGATCGTTACTATATCAACTGTATTTGCTTGTAACTTAGTCGGCAAATTCCGAATAAACTCTTGTTGATTGCCGATCGGTAAATTACTTAAACGTATATTAGCAGCCGCTTTGACTTTTTGAATTAATTCATCGGCGATTTGAAAGATTTTTTCGTTTGCTAAAGCAGTTGGTTTTTGTAAGAAATCAACCGCTCCGGCATCAAGCGCTTCCAAAGTCATTTCGCCGTTTTCACTAGCAATACTTACGATAATTACTGGCAAAGGGTTTTTTTCCATTTGCTCCCGTAAGAATTGCACTCCATTCATATTCGGCATGATTAAGTCTAATGTCACTACATCTGGCTTAAGTTGTGCCACCATTTCTAAAGCTTCTTTGCCGTCGCGAGCAACACCAACTATTTCGATAAACGGGCTTCGAGATAGCATTTGCTTGATCGTTTTCCGAACATAAGCAGAGTCATCTACTACTAAAACACGTATCAATTGAGTCATAATAATTACTCGTTATTGGATTAAAATAATTTCTTCACTCTGGCCGATCGACACTTATTTAACGTTTTACATAGATAAAAGCGCCCCCCATTTCTCGTAATTCAAAATAATTCGTTAATTTTAATAAAGATTCGGAAGCCGCAATACACAAGTAACCGGGTTTTGGCATATTTCTATAAAACACCTCAATGGTTTTTTGAATAGATTTTTCCGAAAAGTAAATAAACACGTTACGACAAAATATAATGGAAGATGTCGCCCAATATTTAATTTCCGATTCTACCATTAAATTAGCTGTATTCCACGTAATTTTATTTTGAATTTCTGGGATAATTTGCCATGTTTCATCTCCCAAATATTGGAAATATTTCTGTTGTAAAATAGGGAAAGAATTGCGGAAAGAGCGTTTTCGATAAATTCCAGCTTTAGCTTTATTAATAGCGCTTTGACTGGCATCGCTGGCAAAAATTTCAATATTTGCCCGCTCAAGCCAACCAGCTTCGTTAAGAGCCATTGCGATCGTTAATGGTTCTTCTCCGGTAGCGCAAGCAGCGCTCCAAATTCGGAGCGGTTGTCTAGAGTGAGTTGCCAAATATTCAGGAACTAATACTTTAACTAAAGCTTCAATTTGATCCATCTCCCGCCAAAAAAAAGTTTCTTGTACCGAGATGGCATCCATAACGTGTTTCCATTCTTGTTGGCTGGCATCATCATATTTTAGCAGGTAATAGTAATCTAAAAAAGAATCGAATCCGCAAGCTACTACGCGGGGGGAAAGTTTGTCTGCTAGCAGGTCGCGGTTTTCATTTTCGTAACAAATACCCGTCCGTTCGTGAATTAAATCCCGTAAAAGTGTAAATGAGCCATCAGGTAAATCGAGTGTTTCGGAAATGAATAGCATTTTAATAAATTTTAGATTTTGGCGAGAGGTGATTAGTCATCGGTCAATGGTGGATAAATGTTCACAAATGACAAATCACCAATGACCGAGGACAAGTTAATTTCTAACTATTTAAAATCCAAAATCCGCGATGGTTTTTGCTCCTTTTTGTGCAGCGCGACGCACGGCAGGGTCGGGGTCTGTGTGAGCCAAGATTGCCATTTTGCGTTCTACATAACGGTTACCTAAGTGATGCAAGGCATTGATGGCGGCTAAACGAACGGAAGTGTCTTTGTCATCCAAGGCGGCGATCAGAAGTTCGGAAGCGCGGGGATGTTTGAGGCGCATCAGGACTTCTACTACCGCACCCTTGACTTTGGCATGGGAATGAGTTAAACCCCGTCCGATCGCTTCGATTTGTTCTTCACCCAAATTAGCTAAGGCGACGATACAAGCTTCGTTGCGAGTGGGATTAGCCGTCAGTTCTAGCAAAGCGGCGATCGCATCCGGAGTGGCTAATTGGGCTAATGCTTCGATCGCGGAAAATACCACTCCCACTTCCGGGTCTTTATTAGCCAACTCTTGCAGTGCTGACTCCACTCCCGTACCGCCTCGTTTACCCAAAGCGCGGGTGGCGTGGATGCGGCGATAGGGATCGAGCGATCGCGTTGCCGATAAAAGCGGTGGTAGGGAATTCGGATGACCGATTTCTCCCAATGCGGTCAAAGTTACTCGCACTAAATCGCTGCTGGCGTTGATATTTTCCACGATGGGAGCCAGAATCGTCACTGCTCTCGGGCCACCAATTCGTCCCAGTGCTTCTACGGTAGCAATTTGTACTTGGTGGGCGGGGTCGCTGACGGCGGCTTTGGCCAAAACTTCGATCGCTTCCGGGTAGCCATTCCAACCGATCGCGCGGGTGGCGTAATAGCGCACCCAAGCATCTTCATCTTTCAAAGCACTTAGCAGGTAAGGATAAGCGAGGACGCTTTCCATTTGTCCCAAGGCACGGGCGGCGGCGGCCCGCACTTTCGGGGTTTCGTTTTCCAAAGCGGCGATCAGGGTCGGCAGTACGGGGGCGTTTTCCAGATAAGGAATTAGTTCGATCGCAGCCCGTCGCACGTTTTCATCCGGATCTCGACACCGATCTAATAGGAGCGTGACGCATTCGTTGAAGGCAAAATAACCGGCAATTTTCACTGCCGATTCCCTGATGCGGGGATTTTGGTCTTGCAAGAGGTCGATCGTGCGAGTCAGCATATCGGGATGGCCCAAAGAATTGAGGGCGGCTACCACGGCTAAACGCACGGCTGCATCGGGATGACCGATCAAATCGAGTAGGGTATCGAAAGCGCGACGATCGCCGATTTGGGCTAAAGCCCCCGCCACGATCACCATTAATTCCGGATCGGCGGTTAACAGGCGAGTGAGAGCCGGTACGGAACGCGGGTCGCCGATTCTGCCCAAAGCGATCGCCGCTGCCCGCCGAATTTCAATATCATCGCTGTTGAGTTGTTCGATCAATAACTCAGTGACTTGTCTGCCGTGGCGGACGAGAGATTCTACCACTGAGGAACGCACGGTTTGCTGACCGAGTAGTTGGGTAAGGGTACGTTCTACTAATGTCCCCTTCATTTTACCCAGCAGCAGCACGATCGCCCTCAATTCATCGGGCCCGGCGTTGGCAACACCATTTACCAGGTTTTCCACTCCCCGATCGTCGATCGACTCCGTAGCTAACTCGATAATATAGTTACCTTCTCCATAGGTATTTTCGTAGCGATCGTACAGGGTGGCTAAAGCACCGGCGGCTACCATCACGGGTGCGTCTGTTCGATTCAACAATACCGCTAGAGAAGGCACGACGCTGCTATCCCCCAATTGTCCCAAAGCATCAGCCCCGGCAGTGCAAAGTAATTCATCCTCCAGTAAAGGAATCAATCGTTGGGCGATCGTCGGATCGCCGATCCGAGTTAGGGCATCTAAAGCTGGAAATGCTAAAAAGAAATCACCCGACTCGGCAATCGCGAGCAATTTTTCGATCGCCCCAGGCGCGCGCATTTTGCCTAAAGCATCGATGGCGTGATATCGAACGTTGATATCTTCATCTTCTAAACTGCGAATTAAGGCAGGAATACAACGGGTGTCTTGCTGTTCTCCTAATGCTAATGCCGCGTAGATTCGCAAATCTTTATCTTCGCAATTCAAACAATCGATCAGGGCGGGAATAGTATCTACTTTGCTATGAGATAAAACTTGCAAAACTCCATTTAAAACGCTGGGGTTGCGATGTTGTTCCCGCAGACTTCGCAGCAAAGACATTGCCAAAGACGAACCGCTGCGTTTTGCTAGAGCATCGACAGCCGCCCGTCGCACTCGCCAACTACTATCTCCTAGCATTTTCACCAGCATTGCTTCTGGTTCTAACACTTGGGCGGTAGAAAGTGATTCCGTTGCCCGCAAGCGCACGGTTTCATCAGTACTGGCTAGTTTTAGAGCAATATCTCGACCGAGGTTCAGCCGATCTGTTACGTCTTCGATCGTCACTACGAGACCGACGATCGCATCACTTTCTCTTAAAGGCGCGATCGCGATCCTTTGCTGCATCAATTCAAAATGAGGTGAAAAACCAACGGGCGGACATTTAAATAGATAAGGCTGAACTGCATGGGGAATCGTTTCTATGTCCCCATTTTTTAGTACCCTCTCGAAATAAGGTAAAATTCCATTACTTTCTAATTCCGGAATCAATTTGGTTAAACTAATTCCCCGCACCTCTGGTTCCGATAATCCCGTAATTTCGGTTAGCCAATCATCCCAGGATTGCACGCTCAGATCGGCGTCGGTTGTGAAAATACTAATTAAAGTGCCATCAGACATTCGATTTTAGATTTTAGATGGAAAATCAAGGATGAAGGATGAAGTTTGAAGGATGAAGGATGAAGTTTGAAGGATGAAGTTTGAAGGATAAAAATTAACTTATTTTCTTTTTCTCCCCTGCACCCCCGCACCCCTGCTCCTCTGCACCCCCGCACCCCTGCTCCCCATCTCCCCATCCCCATCAGCCTAAATATTCAAATTAAATGGGTAGTAGCTTATCTCTTAATTCTTCAGCAATATTTATGAAATATCGCGACTTTTCTTGCAAAGCCAAAACCGACCGTTGAATTTCTTTGACTCCTTGCCCGTTACGTTCGCTCACAGACCGAATATTACTTAAATTAATCGTAATATTATTAGCCACGCTGAAATTTTCTCGGTTAGCACGGTGAATCAGAGCAACCTGTTTGGAAATATTGTGAGTACCAGCGGTCATATCTTTGACAGCCCGTGTTTGTTCTGTCATTGCTTTAGCAGTTCGATCGGTTTGGCGGCGGATATTTTCGACGGCAACCGTGATTTGAGTAGCAGCGCTAGATTGTTCGGTCATTGCCTTATTAACATTACTAATTAAACGACTAAGGCGTTCTGCTTCTTTAGCAATTTGTTCTCCGCCAATACTTTGTTCTGCTAAAGCGCGAGAAGTGTTCAATGCGCCGCGACGCATTAGTTCTATCGCTTGCAAAATTTGATTTACCCCATTAACTTGTTCGGAAGTTGCTTTGCGAACTTGCATCGCTAAAGTAGTAGTTATTTGCGCTGCTTTAATAATATCTCTGGCCGCACGCCCTTGTTCGTTAGTAGCATGAGAAACTTCTTGGGCAATTTTCCGCATTTGAGTAGTGGATTGCACGATTTGTTGGGCTGATTTGGCTTGTTCTTGCGTAGCTTGGGCAACTTCTTTGGCTTGCTGAACGGTGGTATTGATGGCGGTTACTACATTTTGTCCGGCGGCTAGTTGTTCTTGAGAAGCTAGGGCGATTTGACGCACTATTTGGGTAGTTTCTTGTACTCCTGACAAAATAGTTGCTAATCCAGCTGCCCCATCTTCTACTAAACGACTGCTTTCTTCGGCGAGTCGCATTCCTTCATTAGATTTATTCACCGCTTCTTGACTTACTTCTTGCAGGGATTTAATAATAGCGGCAATGTCTGTCGTTGCTTGGGCTGCCCTTTCTGCTAGGTTGCGAATTTCTTCTGCTACTACGGCAAAACCTCGCCCTGCTTCTCCGGCGCGAGCGGCTTCGATCGAGGCATTTAAAGATAGTAAGTTAGTGCGTTCGGCGATGATATCGATCGTATCGATGATGCTACTGATTTCGCTGGTACGTTTGCCCATGTTTCGGATCGTATCGGCTGATTCAGCCATTGAATTTCGCACTCGAATGAAGCCTTGAATTGATTTTTGAATGGTGGCACCGCCGATTTCTGCATCTCGCGCTACGCGGGTACTGATTTCATCTGCTTGTTTGGTAAGGTGGCTGACGGAACGGATCGATCGATCGAGTTGGGTGGCGTTAGTAGCGGCGTTATTTGCGGCATCGGTAATTTGAGCGGCATTTTGGGCGACTCCCTGGATCGATCGCGCTATTTCTTCCATAGAATTGGATACGCTTTCTACCGTAGCTGATAAGTTTTCCGATGTGGCGGAAACTTGTTCGATCGATGCAGCCATTTCGTTGATGGAGGAAGTGGTTCTTTCGGCTGCAT
The DNA here is from genome assembly GCA_964546365.1 of uncultured bacterium. Classification (GTDB taxonomy): domain Bacteria; phylum Cyanobacteriota; class Cyanobacteriia; order Cyanobacteriales; family Aerosakkonemataceae; genus DATNQN01. The sequence continues at coordinate 14,429 of CAZJJR010000098.1, forward strand.
TGCTCACGTCCTGGGAGTTTTGCGCTACGCTTTGAATCGAACGGGTAATCTGCTCTACAGAAGCAGCGGTTTCGTTCACAGACGTGACTAAAGATTCGGTGTCTTTGTTAACGCTTTTGATAGAGGCGGCAATCTCGTTCATCGAGGTAGAAACTTGGGTGGCAGAAGTTGCCATTTCTTGGGCGATGTCGGCGACAGTCCGAATGGAACTGGTAGTTTGTGCGATCGAAGTGGCGGTTTGACTCACCGATGCGGCTAATTCTACGGTGTTGGCGGTAACTTCTTCGATCGATGCAGCCATTTCGTTGGCACCGGAAACCAGTTGTTCGATGGAAGTGGCGACTGATTCTGCTTGGGTGGCTGTTTCTTTTAAGGATGCGGTCATTTGGTTGGTACCGCTGAAAATTTCCTCGAGCGATCGCGTTTGCGTATCGACGCCTTGAGAGACTATTTCTGTCGTCTGAGCAATTTGTTCGGTTAATTTGGCTATTTCTTCGGTTTGATGGTAAATCAGCGCGACTTCGTTCGAGAACCGTTGATTTTTGACTTTTTTCTTCGTCAATTCGCGCTTTCTAGTCGCAGATTTTTTCGGAGATTTTTCTATATTTTTAGCCATTTTATTTCTCGATGTATTATTACAAAATTATTAAGTGTTAATCGGTCATTTTGGTTTTAGTTTTTTAACCCATTTCTACTAAACTACGGCCATTAACGTTCACGATTTCTGGTAAATTAAGGACTAAAATTACTCGATTTTCCCACAGAGCAATGCTTGATAAATATTTTTCGCTTAATTCAGAAATTCCTTCTGGGGGTGGTTTGAGCGCGTCTTTGGGAATATTAACGAACTCGCGTGCCGAGTCAACAATTAAGCCGATGGAGCGATTGGCAATGTTGACGACAATCAGCCGAGAACGAAGATTGTAGGCAATTTTATCCAGGCCGAATTTTACTCTTAAGTTGACGGCAGGAATTATTTTGCCGCGAGAAAAAACTACTCCTTCTAGAAAAAGCGGAGCGTTCGGTACGGGGGTAATGCGATCGAGCATTTCCATTTGTTGAACTAGGTGGGCGGGGATGCCGTAGGTACTGTCAGCTAGTTCAAAAAGAATGTATGGTTCCCGATTTGTTTGAGGGTCTAACACGAGAAAAATCCTTTAATTGCGCTCTGTAATTTAATGGAAAATATTGGTTAATGAGGATGCGGGATTTTGGTTTTGGGAAAGTTACTTAATGCTAAGATATCGATAATTAAAACTACTTGCCCATCTCCAAGTTCGGTAGCGCCGGAGATACCGGGGGTTTGGACGAGGGGATCTGTTAATGGTCTAACTACGATTTCTTGTTGGCGAAGAATGCGATCGACGGCGATCGCGATTGGATTTAATCCGTTGCTAATGATGGCGATCGAATCAGTAATAGGAAATAACGGTAAGTTAAACACCCGCCCCAGACGAACTAGGGATAAAATAGCTCCTCGATGGGCGATCGTTTCGCTGTTTTCCCACAAGGGAATCGCGTTGTTTTTCACCTGCACGACTTCCCGGATGCCAGATTGAGGAATGGCAAAGGTTTGTCCGCCCACCGAAACGATTAACGCATCCGCGATCGCTAAAGTAAGCGGTAACTGAATGATAAAGCGCGTTCCCTTGCCGACTTCCGTATCGAAAGCAAGCGACCCACCTAGTTCGGTTACGGTATTTTTGACTACTGCCATTCCCACACCGCGCCCGCTAGTTAAATCCGCTTGTTCCCGTGTAGAAAAACCCGGAGAACAGATGACATCTAATATGGTGGCTAAATCCGGAGTAGCATCAGTACCGAGCAACTCCTGCTCTTTCGCACGCTTTGTAACTTTTTCTACATCAACTCCCCGCCCATCGTCTTCTACTTCAATTATCACCATTTCCCCGGCGCTAGAAGCCCGCAAACAAATTTTGCCTTCTTTTGGTTTACCTGCGGCGATCCTTTCTGCTTCTGACTCCAAACCGTGACTGACGGCATTTCGTACTAGATGCAATAAAGGATCGATGGTTCGATCGACCAGAAACTTATCAATTTCAGTGCTTTGACCGCTTAATTCCAGTTCGATTTGTTTTTGACTTTCTTTTGCTAAATCGCGAATGGCAAACTGCATTCGGGCAAAAAGTTCTCCGATCGGTACTAGGCGGACTCGCATTACCCCATCTCGCAAGTCTCGCAACTGGTGTTCTAAAGTAAAAGCGGTTTCCCTCAAGGCGCGTAATTGAGAACTAGGAACTATATCGGCAAGGTTTTTCAAATTTTCGGTCAAACGAGCGCGAGTTACTACCAGTTCTCCGACAATCCGCATTATTTCATCTAATCGCGTTAAATCGACTCGTACTACGTTGGAGGGGATGGAGGAGGGAGGAGGCGCAGCTTTCCCAGGCGGCGAAGTTCTCTCGTCTATATTCTGGCTGATTCTTTCATTTGCGTTTTCACTTTGGGTTGTTTCCGGGAAAATGTAGGGTGCATAAGTGAGTCCGTCTTCTTCACAATTAAGGAAAGTGCTGGCTTCGGCGTGAGTAGCGATCACGAAATCGAAGACGATACCAGCGTTATCGATCGCTCTGGGAGATGCGTGTATCAAAAGACCGATCGCTTGTAGGCGCGAGCGAATCGTATTGACGCTGAGACCGCGATCGGCTTTTTCCCTCCCCGGTACGAATTCGACTTGCCAAGCTTTTGCTCCATTTGCCAGTTGCTGAGTTAATTGCTTTAACTCTTCTGGTTTTAGTTCGATCGCGGGTAGGGAGACAGGAGGTGGTGGGATGGAGAGAACGGCAGAAAAATTATCCCCTGTCTCTTCCCTTCCTGCATTTTTAACGCGATGGGCGTTAATTACCTGCTCTAACATTTTGGTGCTGTTAATTAGAGCATCAATTCCTTCAGGAGTGAGAACTGCTTGCTTATCCCGTAAAGTTCGCAAATAGCTTTCCATTTCATGGGCTAGCTGTTCGGCGTCCTTCAATCCCACCATCGCGGACAAACCTTTGACGGAATGAAAGCTACCGAAAAGTTTGTCCAGTAGCGATCGATCGATTGGTGGTTGATTGACAAATTGTTCAAATAATAGTAAGTTTTGCCGAATCGCTGTTAAGTGTTCGTCACATTCGGCAAAATAATCATCTAAAAAGCTAGCGAATAAATCATTCATGGGCTAGATGGCATCGGCAATGGAGCGTTGAGCATCGGGTATTAGTTAGCCGTTCGATCGGCAATTTAAAAAGACAATCACCCAATGAATAATGCTATTGTTTTAATCTAATAATTCTCTAGCTTGGGCAGCAAATTTTTGTGGCTCGAACGGTTTAGTTAAATAACAGGAAGCACCTGCCTTCAATGCTTCATCTCGGCTAGCTTCGTCTCCTCTGGTGGTTAGCACCATAATCGGAATGTGGCAATATGTTTGATGAGACCGCACGAACTTGAGTACTTCTAGTCCGTGCATATCCGGCATATTCAGATCTAAAATCATTAAATTGACAGGTGAAATTACCAAACGTTCAATAGCTTCTAGGCCGTTACCTGCTTCATTAAAATTTACATTTGTCAAATTTCGCAAGGATGCCATAACCATCCGTCGCATCGTAGCTGAATCGTCTACAACCAAAATTTGCTTCATATATATTTCTCCTTGATTGTAAAGTCAAGGCTTTTTCATTTTTACTTTCTGCAAGTGACCTTATATTAAAGTTCCCACGTTGGCTGAGAAAGTAACATGGCTTTATTACCGATCTTGCCAAAAATCTTCCTGATTTTGTCTAGCTATAAAGCAGTAGAGTAACCATTAATAAAAAAAATTAAGTTTTTCTGCTTTTTTAGTTTGATTTTATAATGAAAATAGGCTGGTTACCAACTTGTAAATGCCATAAATTATTTTTTGTTAACTTATATAACGAAACCGAATTATTTTTTTATTTTAGGCAGGCCAAGTATCTAAAATTAATTAAGCAGTCGATATAAGGTAATTATTGTTTTTACAAATCTACAAGTAAATTATTTTACTTTTTGATAGCAAATCAAATTCCGTAATTTTAATAAATTTTCAGAGGGGAAAATTAATAATGGCTAAGCTATCTTCAACCAAAAAAACGCAGGCTATGGTTCGGGGAGAAAGTAATTTAGATGGATTACCAATTCACCTCCTGACTTTGGGTGCTGAAATAGGGTCAGTTTTGTTACAAAGCAGAACTTTAACTGAAACGCTGCAAGTTTGCGCGGAGACGATCGCCCACTATTTGGATACGACGAATGTCTGTATCTGGACTTTTGACGAAAAGACAAATTTACTGAATTTGGCTGCATTTGCCGGAGAAAAAATTTACACTGCCAGTATAACTAAAAGTACGCTTTTACCATCATTTGAATTAGAAGAAATTAAACCAAAATTAATTCCCGTTACTTACCAAGTAGCGCCTTTTAAATATCGATTGTACCGTTTAATAGTGGAAAATCATCTGTTAGGAGCGATCGCCCTATTTGGGAAACAACCCTTGCGGGAAGCAGAAGACATTCTTTTAAGTTGGGTAGCGAATCATATTGCTTTAGGAATCGACCGCATTTTTACTAAAAAAGCACTTTGCGATCGCCGGGATAGCCTACTACTGCATTTAGCAAGTCAGTTGCGTCAGTCTTTAGATTTCAATACTATATTAGAAACGGCTTTGCAGGAAGTGCATAAATTATTGAAAATCGATCGCTGTCATTTTTTATGGTATTTTCCTAACGCGATCGAGCCTCGGATTACGATTACTCATGAAGTACAAAATGGCAGCTTCCCCAGTTTAATGGGAGATTTCCCAGCCCCCCAAAGCAATATCATCCTTCATCAAATCAGCAATTTAGAAATTATGCGGATTGATGAGGTAGCTACCGCATTTGATTTAGACGAAGAAATCAAACAAATTTTAACTAAATTTGGCATTACCGCTCAACTGCT
>CAZJJR010000099.1:0-19259 GCA_964546365.1 uncultured bacterium
TTACAGTGATGGGGTAAGTTGTTCATCAGTATTAACATAAGTTACATAGCGATCCTAAATCAATTGCGAACAACTAAACCCCACCCAACCCTCTCCTTGGTAAGGGGAAGGCTAATTCATTGTAAACAGAGAAATTGATTTGCGAAGGAGAGATGATGCAAACAAAGGAAAAATCATTGAACTCTCTCTTTCCCCCCATCTCCCCATCCCCCCATCCGTTTAATTTTCTTTGATGACCATGAATTAGCCCTGCCCTCTTCCCTTCTGCCTAAAAGCCTTAGAACCTTCTGATTATTGCTACGAATAGTTAATTTTAATGGCGGAATGTTTTAAGTTGCTAATTTAGCGTTACAATCAGACTGGGCATTTTAACTTGTGGGTTAATAGCGAACGTTCATTTGAGTAGACTAATAAGGATTGCATTCAGTGAGCTAGCGCACGCGACTATAGGGGATAGGATCGCAGGATTGCATTTGCGCGATCGCAAATAAGTTGTGCGATCGGTCAATATCAGAACCCTAATGTAGTGCAATAATGAAAGAGTGAGGAAAACAAAGAAACCTACTTTATTAATAAAGGGGGAAGGTGATGAGACATTTTCATTTAGCGACGACGGTAAGCTTATTCGCTCCCCTATTTCTGAGTGGCCCAGTACTGGCTTTTAATCCGCTTCAGGTGCAACAACTGCTGACCACTGGGCAATGTTTCCGCTGTGACTTATCAGGTGCCGATCTGAGTAGCGCACATCTCATCGGTGCTGACTTGAGAGAAGCTAATTTGCAAGGTGCTAATCTCTCTCTAGCTAATCTGGAAGGCGCTGACTTGACTAATGCTAATTTGGCAGGTGCTAACTTAACAGAAGCTTTTCTCACCAACGCCGATATGAGACAAGCTAATCTGGATAAGGTAAATTTGACTCGCGCCACCATTTATGACGCTAACGTGTTCGGCGCATCAATGAACGATCTCGATATCACCGATGCGGATATCTTTAATACTGCGATCGGTGTCGGCGGTGAAGAAGGATCGATCGAAGGTTGGCCATAAACGAGAATATCACTAAGTTTAGTCTGGGAAGGAGGCTCGAGCCTCCTGTCTTAATGTTCTTAAATACTCCGTTACCATTGAGTAGCGGAGTTTTGTCGCGATCGGACTCTTGAAAGATGTATTTTTAAATACGGTAATTCATGTATAAATTTGTATTAAATAACACAATGCTACTTAATATTAGTTTATTTCTTATGAATGAATTAGATCCATGCTTATAGAGGAAGCAAAAAAAGTAATAACAATGATTATAGATTATTAATAATTAATTCATTCTTTGGAGAGAAGTAACGGAGCGTGGAAGCCGTTAAATTAATGAGCAATAGCGGTTTTAAAAACTAAACAACTGCTTTAAAATATGCGCTTCGCTAGAAAAAAGCATCCATTTGCTACCAGGATGAATTTTTAGTAGCTCCTTTTACAATCGATAGGCAGTTGGATTGTTTCGCTTTACCAATATCGCTGATTTTTTGACGTTTGTTCAGCAATTCATTAACCAAAAAGTTGATGAAAGATCCGCATCTCCGAGGAAATATATGTCAAACAATAGAGATTTTGTGAAGAGTTATGTTAGCAATATTGAAACGGGAAAGAGACAGCTTTCTTCGGAAGATACTATGCGATCGCCAAACTTCGCGATCGAACTATCGTTATCAAACTCTGAATTAAGCGATCGAACTTCCTTTGCCGAGCAAACCGATTTGATTTGCTTGTCTCATTTGCGTTGGGATTTTGTTTATCAAAGACCTCAACATTTATTAAGCCGTTGTGCAAAAGAGCGACGGGTATTTTTTATTGAGGAACCTATCTTCAGTGCCGATTTTACACCCAGGCTAGATGTGAGCGATCGCGAATGTGGCGTAACGGTTGTCGTACCGCATTTGCCAGAAGGATTGAGCCAAGAAGCAATCGAACTATCTCTCAAAGAAATGCTCGACGATCTGTTTGCAAAAGCACAGATTAACGAGTACATATTCTGGTATTACACGCCTATGGCATTGAGTTTTACCAACCATTTTAATCCGCTGTTAGTTGTCTATGATTGCATGGATGAGCTATCGGCATTTAAGGGAGCGCCACCCGTACTGCTCGATCGCGAAGTCGAACTTTTCAACCGTGCGGAATTGGTATTTACAGGCGGACAAAGCCTTTACGAAGCAAAACGCGATCGCCATCCCAACATCTACGCTTTTCCCAGCAGCATCGAACGAGAACATTTCGCCAAAGCTCGGAATTTGACAGAAGAACCAGCAGATCAAAAAGATATTCCTCACCCCCGTTTGGGATTCTTTGGCGTGATCGACGAACGCATGGATATCGAATTACTAGGAGGTATTGCCGAAGCACGTCCTGACTGGCATTTAGTAATTATTGGGCCAGTGGTCAAAATAGACCCGGAAACTCTGCCGCGCCATCCCAATATTCATTACTTGGGTGGCAAATCTTATCAAGAATTGCCAGCTTATATTGCCGGATGGGATGTAGCAATGTTGTCATTTGCGCGTAACGAATCAACCCGCTTTATCAGTCCCACCAAAACACCAGAATATCTTGCCGCAGGTAAGCCAGTTGTTTCTACTTCCATCCGCGATGTAGTTCGTCCTTATGGAGAAAACGGTTTAGTAGAAATTGCCGACACGGTAACGGATTTTGTGGCGGCTGCTGAAAAAGTAATGAATCGAGACCCCGTGGAATCGGGATGGCTTACGCAAGTAGATACTTTCCTCGCACGAAATTCTTGGGATTCTACTTGGACGAACATGATGCAGTTAATAGAAAGTGCCATGAATAAGAATTCAGGAATCAGAATTCAAAATTCTGAATTATCAATTTTGAATGGATAGGAGTGATAGTGGCAGATAAATAGACAGGTTTACGACGAGCATCAAAACTTTGATTCAGTGATATTCAATCAATATCTAGCCTGAATTAACAACTAATTGATTCTGAATCCTATATTCTGGCTCGGAGAATTCTGAATTCTTGTTATAGCGTAACAGCTTATTCCTTGCTGACTCAGTAAGGTCAAAGACTCTAGCGCATTTTTGTAAAAAATAGAGAGGTTTTTCGACTATGTTTGATTATTTAGTAGTAGGAGCAGGGTTTGCGGGAAGCGTTATTGCAGAGAGACTCGCCAGCCAGTTAGGAAAGAAAATATTGATGGTCGATCGACGCAATCATATTGGCGGCAATGCTTACGATTGCTATGACGATGCAGGCGTTTTAATCCACAAATACGGCCCCCACATCTTTCATACCAATTCAAAAGAAATTTTCGAGTACCTTTCTAACTTTACGGAATGGCGACCTTACGAACACCGAGTTCGGGCTAGCGTAGACGGTCAAATGGTGCCGATCCCTATTAATTTAGACACCATCAACAAGCTTTACGGATTGAATCTAACTTCTTTTCAAGTTGAAGAATTCTTCGCCTCAGTTGCCGAGAAAAAAGAACAAATTCGCACTAGTGAAGATGTCGTTGTTAGCAAAGTTGGCAGAGAACTTTACGAGAAGTTTTTCCGCAACTATACTCGCAAGCAATGGGGAATGGACCCATCCGAATTAGATAAATCAGTAACGGCTCGCGTACCCACTCGGACTAATCGGGATGACCGATATTTTACCGATACTTATCAGGCAATGCCATTGCATGGTTTTACCAGAATGTTCGAGAAAATGTTGTCTCATCCCAACATTAAAATCATGCTTAATACTGATTATCGGGAAATTCAAAACGTTGTCCCGTATCGGGAAATGATTTACACTGGGCCGGTCGATGCTTTCTTCGATTTTCGTTATGGGAAATTACCCTATCGTTCTCTCGATTTCAAACACGAAACCCTCAACACGCCCGTTCATCAACCAGCGCCAGTAATTAATTACCCCAACGAACATTTGTATACGCGCTGTACTGAATTTAAGTATCTGACAGGACAAGAGCATCCGAAAACTAGCATTGTTTACGAATATCCCAAAGCAGAGGGAGACCCTTATTACCCAGTACCGCGCCCGGAAAATGCCGAACTTTATAAAAAATACAAAGAATTGGCTGATGCTTTACCGGGAGTTTATTTCTTGGGACGCTTGGCAACTTACAAGTATTACAACATGGATCAATGCGTCGCTCAAGCTCTCACTCTGTATAAACAAATTAGTACGAAACCTCAAGAAGAACCAATTCTTTTAGAAGGATTCGATCGCAGAGATGAGTACATAAAAGATGGAGCTAAAAATCAGGTTACCGAGCAACTTCCCCAAACCGAAACCGTGATGGCAAATGGAAACGGAAACGGAAACGGAAAAGCGCGTCATCCTTAGTGATTAAATCCTTTCATGTTCGTTCGATTATTAAAGTTTGTAGTGAGGACTAAAGTCCTCTCATCTCGAGCAGAGCAAAACTGGTATTCCTGACTACAAACTTTTGTTTTCTTACCTTGAGCAGAATAAAAATAGCATTACTTATTACAAACTATGGTTATGACGAAATGAGCGGACACGATCGAGCGGTTATTAACGTAAGTTGCTAGTTATAATCGATCCCCCCTAACCCCCTTCAAAAGGGGGGAACCGGATCTCTTAGTCCCCCTTTTTTCTAGCGTTGGCGATAGCCTGCCGTCAGGCATAGCGGCGCGTTAGCGCGGGGATTTAGGGGGATCTAAAACGCCTAAATTCATAACTAGCAACTTGGGTTATTAGTTAACCGTTCTGGTAGCAGTAATAAAAATTGAGGAGTGGCGAATGGTAACGGAGGCATTTAATGGGGAATCCTCGATTAGAAATGCAGAATTAATTGAGAATTCGATGCTAGAAATGTGGGCGGGAGTTGAGTGTACCGTTAATCGCGTAGGCGATCGCTATTTCAACCAACTAGAACGAAACGGTCACGGAACTCGCTTGGATGACCTGGATTTGTTTGCCGAATTAGGGGTGCGTAGCCTCCGCTACCCGATATTGTGGGAATTAACTGCCCCGGATGGATTGGAAAATGCCAATTGGTCTTGGGCAGATGAACGTCTCGGTCGTTTGCGAGAACTGGGCATCTGTCCGATTGTGGGCTTAGTTCATCACGGTAGCGGCCCTCGTCATACTAGCTTAGTCGATCCCTCCTTTGCGACTGGACTGGCAGAATTTGCCGGAGCGGTTGCCCAGCGCTACCCTTGGGTCGATCGCTATACGCCCGTGAACGAACCACTCACAACGGCACGTTTTAGCGGATTGTACGGTCATTGGTATCCCCACGGACGAGACGATCTGACATTTGCGCGATCGCTATTAAACGAGTGCCGCGCCACCGTACTGTCGATGCAGGCAATTCGCCAAATCAACCCCAATGCACAGTTGGTGCAAACGGAGGATTTGTGCAAGGTTTTCAGTACGCCGGTGATGGCGTATCAGGCAGAGTTTGAAAACGAGCGTCGCTGGCTGAGTTTGGATTTGCTGTGCGGTCGAGTTAATCGCGATCGTCCGATGTGGGAATATCTGCGTTGGGTGGGAATTTCCGAAGCTGAATTAGAGTGGTTTCTAGAAAATCCCTGTCCGCCGGATATTATTGGGGTGAATCATTATTTAACTAGCGATCGCTTTCTCGACGAACGCCTAGAACTTTATCCCAGTTGGACGCACGGCGGAAACGGACAACACCAATATGCTGATGTAGAAGCGGTCAGGATTTGCCGCGAAGGAATCGCAGGGCCATACAGCCTGATTAAAGAAGTATGGGAACGCTATCGGTTACCAGTTGCCGTTACGGAAGTACACCACGGCTGCACCCGCGAGGAACAATTGCGCTGGCTGAAAGAAGTTTGGGATGCCGCCAACCGCGTGCGTGCTGAAGGTGTAGACGTGCCAGCCATTACCGCTTGGTCGCTTTTGGGTTCTTACGATTGGAATAGCCTGGTAACTAAAGCTGATGGATTCTACGAGTCTGGCGTGTTCGATTTGCGATCGGCCAAACCCCGCCCCACTGCACTAGCTCAAATGCTACGGGAATTGGCAAACACGGGAACCTACGATCGCCCGGTTCTCGATATACCGGGATGGTGGCATCGTCCGCAACGGCTGCTTTATCCAGCAGTATCGATCTGTCGTCCAGTAGAAGAGGACGAGAGAAAGCTTTCCTCCTGCCCCTCATCCCCCCGTTGCCTCGCGATCGTAGGAGCCAGAGGCACGCTAGGGCAAGCTTTTGCGCGAATTTGCGAGATAAGGGGCATACCCTATCATCTTCTGAGCCGTCAGCGGATGGACATTGCCGACCCGGAATCGGTCGATCGAGCTTTGATGGAATTGAATCCTTGGGCGGTGGTGAATGCAGCTGGATATGTTCGGGTAGATGAGGCGGAAAAGGAACCGGATGCTTGCTTGCGGGAAAATGCTTTGGGCCCTGCCATTCTCGCGGCTGCTTGTGCAAAGCGGGGAATCGAGTTGCTGAGTTTTTCATCGGATCTCGTATTTGATGGAATGAGAAATACTCCTTATGTGGAAAGCGATACCGTTGCACCTCTGAATGTTTACGGACGCAGCAAAGTAGAAGCGGAAATGCGGGTTTTAGAAGCTCATCCCGCTTCGTTGGTAGTTCGCACTAGCGCTTTTTTTGGCCCTTGGGATAACTATAATTTTCTGACCGTGGTACGGCGGACGCTGGCATCTGGACAGCCATTTCATGCAGCTGAAGATGCGATCGTATCTCCTACCTACGTTCCCGATTTGGTTAATGCCAGTCTCGACCTCTTAATAGATAAGGAGTGCGGTTTGTGGCATTTGTCAAATCGAGGTGAGAGTTCTTGGGCGCAATTAGCTCGATCGATCGCCCAGCAAGCGGGTCTGAATGCGGCCCAGATCGAAGCGCGTCCCATGCAGGCTCTCAGCTTTTTAGCGCCCCGTCCGACTTACAGTGTTCTGGGTAGCGAACGCGGGGTTTTGTTGCCGTCGTTGGAGAATGCGATCGATCGCTATTTTCACGAATGCCAAATAGTTCTTTGATTTGGGGAATTGGGCATTTAAGAAACCCGGTTTTTCTAAAAAACCGGGTTTCTGTATGACAACTTAACTTAAAAAACGCCTTAATTGAGGCAAAATCAATTTATTTAACTAAATAGTCGGTTAGGTTTCTCTTCACTCAACTTTACTGACTATGTTTGAGTATTTAATAGATTTATGCAGAATTTTTCCAATATTAAGTAATTTTAAGTCACTTAAATATGAAAGTGAAGCTCGCTGCAAAATAAGCGAACTCAACAAATATTTAAAACTGAAAGTAGGTAAAATCTAAGAGGAATAAGAATTTAAAAAATTTTTAATATAAGTACCGCTACGGGGTTCATAGTTTGCAACTTAGGGGTAAGCTAGAGATATAACCTTAGCTAGATGATTTTTATGTACGCTTTAGGAAGGTGGTTAGAAAACTGTTACAACGGCTCGAATAATTATCAAAATGAAAGAGCCTATCCCCGACCGCAGCTAGAACGCTCCCACTGGATTTGTCTGAACGGTTCCTGGAAATTTACATTCGATGATGATGGAAAATACACTAAGCCGAGTGACATTTCCGAATGGGGGCATAACATTCAAGTTCCTTTTGCACCAGAGTCAGCAAAAAGTGGCATTGGCAATACTGGTTTTCATACTAATTGCTGGTACGAACGGGAATTTGATTTAAGTAAAGAATTGGGGATAGCAGACTCTACCAATGACCAATTTCCTAATCAAAAATCTTTAATTGAAAATTTAAAATCGAACAGGGTGTTGCTGCACTTCGGGGCGGTAGATTATCGCGCCCGCGTGTGGGTGAACGGTCAATTTATGGCTGACCACGAAGGCGGACATACCCCGTTTTCTATTGATATTACTGCGGTATTAAATGAAAATGGGCCTCAACTAATCACGGTTTGGGCAGAAGACGATCCGCAAGATTTAGCCAAACCTCGCGGTAAGCAAGATTGGCAACTGGAACCTCACAGTATTTGGTATCCGCGCACTAGTGGAATTTGGCAAACGGTTTGGGCAGAAATCGTTCCTTCTACTTATATTCAACGCATTCGCTGGACTCCCCATTTCGAGAGATGGGAAATTGGCTTTGAAGCATTTGTGGCTGGGGAAAAGCGCAACGGGATACAAGTAAAAGTTAAACTTTCCGTTGGCTGCAATCTTTTAGTTAACGATACCTACGAGGTAATTAACGGAGAAATTCATCGGCGGATCGCCCTTTCCGATCCGGGTATCGATGACTACCGCAATGAATTGTTGTGGAGTCCGGAGAAGCCGACGTTAATTAATGCTGAGGTAGAGTTGTGGTCGGATGGCGAGTTGCTGGATGAGGTGAAATCTTATACAGCAATGCGGACGGTGGGAACGCAACGCGATCGCTTTATGCTGAACGGACGCCCCTACTATTTGCGCTTAGTTCTCGACCAAGGATATTGGCCCGATACTTTAATGACTGCCCCCTCCGATGAAGCGTTGCGGCGGGATGTGGAATTAGTCAAAGCGATGGGATTTAATGGCGTTCGCAAACACCAGAAAATCGAAGACCCGCGTTTCCTATATTGGGCAGACGTGCTGGGGTTAATGGTTTGGGAAGAAATGCCTTCTCCCTATCGCTTCTCGCCAAAAGCTGTGGAACGCATTACTAAAGAGTGGACGGAAGTAATCGAACGGGATGCGTCCCATCCTTGCGTGGTGGTTTGGGTGCCGTTTAACGAATCTTGGGGAGTTCCCGATTTGACGGCAACCCAAGCGCATCAGCACTGCGTCCAAGCACTTTATCATTTGACGAAAACTTTAGACCCGACTCGCCCGGTGGTGGGTAACGATGGTTGGGAAAGTGCGGCAACCGATATTCTGGCCATTCACGATTACGATAATAAACCGACTCGGCTAGCCAAACGCTATGGCCCGGAAGTGAAGTTATCGGATTTATTCGATCGCCAACGTCCTGGCGGGCGCGTCCTCACTTTAGATGGATATCCCCATCAAGGACAACCGATCATGTTAACCGAGTTTGGCGGGATTGCCTATGCGGGACGAGACGATCGCAAAGCTTGGGGTTACGTGCGAATTGAGGATGTCTCGGAACTGGAAATCCGGTATACCGCGCTACTGAAAGTAGTTAACAAAGTCGAACTGTTCAGCGGTTTCTGTTATACCCAATTGACCGATACCTTCCAGGAAGCTAACGGTTTATTGTATGCCGATCGCACTCCCAAGTTTCCTATTGAGGCGATCGCAAATGCAACTCTAGGCAGGGGAGAGCAGGAAGAAGAAGACGCTATGCTCACAGCAGTAAAAGCTGCGTGGGCACAAAAAAGAAATGTATTCCCAGGAGCTATCGAAACCGGATGGTCGCAAGCTGACTCTGTACAGCCGATACCCCATTGCGGAGGGAATTTCTCCTCCTAGTCCCAGTAACGAACCCGTCGCCGCTAACCCCCACTTGCGCTGGCATCCCTTCCGGGGCGAGTGGGTGGCTTATGCGAGTCACCGTCAGGGGCGGACTTTTATGCCGCCCCCAGAATATAATCCTTTAGCACCGACGAAAGACCCTCAATTTCCCACCGAACTGCCAGAAGGACGCTACGATATAGCGGTTTTCGATAATCGCTTTCCTTCCATGAATTTGGCAGCACACGATCCCCCTCAGTGTATTGTCGAAACCCTGCCTGCCAATGGAACGTGCGAGGTAGTAGTATTCACCCAAGACCCCCACGCCTCTTTAAGTTCGCTGGAATTAGATCATTTAGAATTACTCTTGCAAGTATGGGGCGATCGCACGCGCAAAATAGGCGAAAATCACCACATTCAATACGTTTTACCCTTTGAAAATAAAGGCGTAGAAGTAGGCGTTACCCTCCACCATCCCCACGGACAAATATACGCTTATCCCTTCGTTCCCCCCGTTCCTGCCAGAATGTTGCAAATGCAGCAGGAATTCTATCAGCAACATCAGCAAGGATTGCTACAACATTGGGTAAAAAAAGAAATAGAGGATAACCAAAGAATTATTTACTTAGATGATGATGCCGTTGCAGTTGTCCCCGTTTTTGCCCGTTATCCCTACGAAGTTTGGATCGCCCCCATCGAACCAGTTCCCACCTTTGCAGAACTCACGGATAAACAGCGAAAATCACTCGCAAAGGCATTAAAAACCGTCACCCTCAAATACGATGGCTTGTGGAATCGTCCATTCCCCTACTTAATGGCATGGTTCCAAGCACCTACCGACGGACAACCCCACCCAGAAGCACACCTGCACGCGCAAATTTACCCACCCTATCGCACCAAAGACCGACTCAAATATCTAGCCGGAACTGAATTAGCCGCCGGAATGTTTGCCAATGACGCCCTTCCGGAAGAAAAAGCGAAGGAATTACAAGCAGTTGTTGTCACTCTTGAAACACCCGTTAGGTTGTGATGGCAGATAATTTCGTAGGTTGGGTTGAGGAACGAAACCCAACACTTAAGTTTAGCTTAGTTGGGTTTCGCTATTGCTCAACCCAACCTACAATTCCCCTTCACTAAAACCTATCCACCTAACACAAAATCCCCATCTACATCTGTGGACATCTGTGGTAAAAAAATCCTCAACCCCAACAAACAACATGAATCCACAAAACCAAGAAGTCGCCCACAAACTCCAATTAATCCGAAACGCCCTCACCGAAACAGAAGCGCAAGGTATTCGCCTCAAGGGAATCGATTGGTTTGCTTGGGCTACCGCCGGAGGTTCCAGCACCGTTTTACTCACGGCGGAAACGGGAGTTGCAGAAGTTTTGGTAACAGCCGAAAACGCCTGGATATTAACGGATGAAATAGAAGCCCAGCGCTTCAAAGATGAAGAAATACCAGCAAATTTTGAATTTAATATCAATCCTTGGGCTGAACATAATGACCGTGAAAATTTCATAAAAGATGCCACAAATGGGGGAAAAGTATTAAGCGATCGACCCATTCCTCATATCGAAAAACGATTACCCGCATCTTTGCAAAACCAGAAAAGAGTAATGCTGCCAAGCGAATTAGAACGATATCGCAAAGTTGGACGTTTGGCTAGCGAAGCGATGACAGAAGTGCTAAAAGCCGCCCAACCTACTTGGACGGAATACCAATTGGCGGGTGCTGGCGCAGAAGCTTTATGGGCGAGAGGGATACATCCAGCGCTAACTTTAGTTGCTGGGGAAAGGCGTTTACCGCTTTACCGTCACGCTACCGCTTCTGGGGAGAAAATAGGACAGCAAGCGATGTTGGTATTTTGCGCTAGGGGATATGGTTTATTTGCCAATCTTACTCGATTTGTTGTTTTTGGTTCGCTTCCAGACGAACGCGCCAAATTACATCGCCATGTCCGAGAAATTGAAGCAGAAGCCTTGAACTCATGCAAGCCGGGGATATCTCTAAATGCGATTTATGATGTATTAGCAAATGCGTATCAAAAGCACGGATTTCCGAATGCCATTTGCGAACATCACCAAGGAGGAACGACGGGATATTTAGCGCGAGAAATTGTTGCCAATCCATCTACTATCGATACTTTAGAAGAAAACATGGCTATTGCTTGGAATCCCAGTTTACCGGGAGCGAAAATCGAGGATACTTTTGTCATTCTTGCAGATGGAAAGTTGGAAAATTTGACTTTAGATCCCAATTGGCCTACAGTGGAAGTAGAGGGCAGATTGCGTCCCGTGCCGTTGGAGATTTGAGAATGCCTTGGCGAATGGAATTTGCGGCTACACAGACGAAACCTGCCTACGCAGGTTTGAAGAAAAATTTACTCTTAGTCCGCGTAGGCGGACTTTGTTTGTGTAGCCGCGATTTCTAATCGCCGGAGTAATTTTTATGTCCGAGAGAAAGATTGAAAAGCTAACTCCCGAACAAGAAGCTTTGATTCCAGTTTATCGGGAGAAGTGGAGGAAAATAGCGCTTTCAACTGAACCAATTAATAGAGAAAAAGCTGCTGAAGCAGTCAAAAAAGCCTATACTTCAACAAGGAATAAAGAAATAGAAGTATTTTTTTACGATAGTCCTGGTGCAGCTTTTAGAGAACTGTCGAAAAAGTTATACCATCAAGTATGCCAAAGTCAACTACCAGACTTAGATTCTATATGGCTTTCATTATTATATGATGACATTGAACATCAATTAAACAAAGAATTATTCAAAGAACTGAATGAGCAGCTATTTCATAAGCTAGATAGGCAAATTTCGCAACTAACGGGTTCAATTGGGATTAACCTCAATTTTGATTTTGATGTTGATAGTTGTAGTTATCCTGAATACTGGGCTAATAATAGCTGTTTATTAGATTTCTGTATTACAGTTTTAAATTGTAAATGCGACTTACAAAAATGGGATATTTTACAGTTATTGGCAGGAAACTGTGGTTGGATTTTTCCCTATGCAAAAATTTGCTATATTTGCGATCGCCCTCGCATTCTCTCCTTCGATAACGAACAACGTCTCCACGCAGAAGCCGCACCCGCCATTCAATTTGCTGACGGATACAGCCTCTATGCCTATCATGGCGTCACATTACCTGAAAAGTACGGTCATATTCACCCAAATCAGTGGCAAACTTCATGGCTTTTAGAAGAACAAAATGCCGAACTGCGACGAGTACTAATTCAGGGAATTGGATATGAAAGAATTGCTTCTGAATTAGGTGCTACTGAGTTAGATTCTTTTCAAGAATATAGTTTATTAAAAATTGATAATAATGTTGATGTAGAACCAATTTATATGTTAAAGATGATTTGCCCTAGTACGGGATACATTCATGTGTTGCGATTACCTCCCGATCTAAAGTCAGCGCGGGAGGCAATTCGCTGGGTGAATTGGGGAGTCGATCCAGAAGAATTTTCTATGCAAACATGAAGCTTTGCAAAGCAATTTTCGATTTGCTCAAGATTAATCTCTAGGATTACCGGGATTACCCACCGTACCTGGTGGGCCATTGGGCGAATTTCCTGGTGAATCTGGTCGATCGTTATCTCTAGGATTACCGGGATTACCCACTGTACCTGGTGGGCCATTTGGTGAATTTCCCGGCGTATTTGGCGGATTATTGATGACTGGCGTTACCGGATTTCCCGGTGGATTACTACCAACATTACCCGGTGTATTTGGTGGATTATTGATGACTGGCGTTACCGGATTTGCGGGTGGATTGCTACCAACATTACCCGGTGGATTGGGTGGATTATTGATGACTGGAGTTACCGGATTTTCCGGTGGGTTATTAACTACTGGCGGATTGGATACTGGTGGCGGTGGCAGTGGAGTAAGGTTTTGCTGATTAGATAAAATTTCTCCGCCTTCTAATGGAGGATTTTGTAAGGCTGGGCTAATATTAAATGAATTGGGAGTAAAAGGCGAATTAGAAGAATTGTTAATGCCAGAAGAGTTCGATTCGTTGGTAGTTATTTGCGTAAAAGTTGGATTTTCAATTACGTCCGTTCCTGCAACGGGAGATTGTTCGGCTACGGCGCTGGCAGTTTCGCTTTGAACTTGCGCGATCGCGCTATCCGGATTTGTTTTATCACCTAATCTATTTAAATTCAATCCTCTAACTAAATCGCTAGTTTCATAAAAAGTTCTTAAATCGAATTCGTATATGCCTTCTATTTTGTCTTTAACAATAACTGCCAGTTGACCGGCTTTTAATCCTTCTCGTTGGGAAACACTTTGATTAGATACTTCAATATTGCTATTAGTAAGCGCTCCTACCATTGTAGTTTCCGTATCGGGATTGTAGCGCACGAATAAAGCCGAACCCCTAATTGCTGTTCTGGCGTTGGGTGTTTGCAGGCGAGTTTGTCCCCGTCCCGGCGGAATCAGCATCAGCATGGTGCCGTTGGTGAGTTGAAAAGTCCGAGTATTAGGCAAAAATTGAAAAACTGCCTGTGCGCCAACTCTTGCCAAAGACCCATCATTGAAGCGCAATTCTGCTAAAGATGCGCTTCCGGTTGACAAAGAATCGCCGGGGTTCATGGCATCTGCTATCTTGGCAACGCGCCCGTTTTGGTTTTGGGGTATCAGCCTCACTAAGTTGCGGAGACTCTGAATAACAGCTTTAGTTAAGGGTATTTGGGCGCTCGCCTCTTTTGGGAGAGGCAGCGTTATCATGCTCCAAATAATTACGGTCAGGAGCGAAAATAACTTGCCAGACATAAGTAGTTTCCCGGATAAAGTTAAGCCACTAACCAAGCTGAATCGGGTAGTTGATTATAATTTAATGCTACACTAATATTTCGGTCAATTCCTTATCCTCAAAAGCAAAAATGGCTTTAGCTGATTTTATTACATTTTTTATTTACCTACATGAAATTAATTTTTTTAACATTTGATGATTTAAAAACAAAAAATAACTAATTTAATCATAAGTTAAAAAAATAGATACCGTAAGTTGCTAGTTATAGGATTTAGGCTGGTAGTGAAGTGAAAAGATGATTCAAAATTGAAAACTTTTTCGACTATTTAATTCTAGTCCCTTCTTTCCCAAGCTCCTAGCCCCGTTCCACGTTAATTGTTATAACTAGTAACTTGAGTTAGATAGCTTTTGCGGCTATTTCTTTAGGTTGATAAAGAATCAATTTCTGGTGTATCGCCATGAATGATTAAGCAGATGCAACAGAGTTTATGATTATCTGCGTAGGGCTGAAACACAAGAATCCAAGTTATACTAGGATGATTTTCATTTTAGTTGATTAGCTAATTTAAGAAATTGATATAACATCATGAATTGTCTAATAATCAATCCGATCGGCTATCAAAGTAGTTAAAGATTATGGCAACTTGCCTTTAGTCAAGTGTTTTCCCGGGCAGCTAAATCAGGTTTTTATGAATATACTGGCTAATGCGATCGATGCTTTCGACGAAATGAGCCAAGATAGTTGCGAGATCGATCGAAAAGCCCGTCCCAGCCAAATCGCGATTCGCACCGAAGTAAGTAGCGATCGCAAATCGGTCATCATTCACATCCGAGATAATGGCCCAGGAATGCCGGAAGACGTGAAAAAACAAGCCTTCGACCATCTATTTACCACCAAAGCGATCGGAAAAGGAACGGGATTAGGCTTGTCCATTTCCCGCCAAATAGTAGAAGAAAAACATCGCGGTCAGTTAAGTTGTCTCTCGACACTCGGAAAAGGAACTGAGTTGATAGTTCAAATCCCTATATTATAAGAATTTATTTTGAAACAATTAATCATAATAAAAATAAATAATTTTCCCTCGCCGTCCCACTTTCTTCCCCTTAGCTTGGTCAAGATAGAAAATTCATTGCTTTTCATGCGATCCGATCGAATCTCAAACGATCTCTATCGTGGTTTGACTTAATTTACCCTAAGTATTTGACCAACATCTAAATATTAAAAATTAAACATTGCACAATACCAATTCAATGGTATATTTACCATCAAGTTAAATTAAAGGTCTAGTGCAGTGCGGCAAAAATCAATGAGCAGCTAGAACCTTGATTCATTGCATTGCCTAAATGTTTCCCCTAGCCTGTAGTAGATAGTAACCGGTTTCTGCCCATCCGTACTAGTGTCAACCTTTAATTAGGTTTTTTTCAAAATCAAAACTCGATCGTGGTGTGAGTGCAAATACTATGACTAAGCTTTTTGGCAAAACTTTCGCAGCAATTTTAACTGTGTTAGGCAGTACCCTTATTTTGGACAATACTTCTCTAGCTGAAGACCTCCAAATCGGGGAACAACCAAGCGCCTCTCCTGCTCCGATGACCCTAGAATTACCAGATGATAATTCCTTAGGCGTCTCCGATTTAGAAAACTCGCTCGATTCCGAGTTATCCACAGAAAACTCCCCAATGGAGCAAGTAACATCTGTTTCTCAACTAAGGGACGTACAACCAACAGATTGGGCATTTGTTGCTTTACAATCACTCGTTGAGCGATATGGTTGTATTGAAGGATATCCAGACCGCACCTTTCGAGGCAATCGAGCAATGACTCGCTATGAATTTGCGGCTGGTTTAAATGCTTGTTTGGAAAGAATTACCGAAGTAATTGGCGTCAAACCTTCACCAGATTCAGGCATTACTCAAGAAGATTTAGAAAGAATCCGAAGGCTCCAGCAAGACTTTGCTAGCGAACTGGCTAACCTGCGGGGTCGGGTAGATAGTTTAGAAGCACGTACCACCACGCTAGAACAACAACAGTTTTCTACTACTACTAAACTGAGCGGTCAAGTAATCACTTATTTAGGAGATGCTTTTGGAGAAAATGCCGACCCTGCAAATAACGCGACATTTAATTACCAAGCATCGATCAACTTAATAACCAGTTTCTCCGGTAGAGACACCTTATTTCTTTCCCTTGAAGCTTCAAATCTTACACCGTTCGATACTGCGACCCAGTTTCCGGTAGGGCCTTTAAGCGGCTTCACCAATGAAGCTCGTTTGGCGATCCCCAGTAAAGATGTGTACGGGTACGACAATAACGAGATTGCTTTGAGTATGTTGCAGTATAGTTTTCCGATCGGCGATCGAGTTACGGTTTTCCTAGATGCCTTTAGTAGCAACCGGATGCTCACAGGTGCGGTTAGCCAATTGAATAATTTTGGTACGGGGCCTTTATCTTACTACGGTAAAGTAAATCCCTTAATTTACCCTGTAGGAACGCAAACAGGTATCGGTTTAAAATGGCAAGCTACTTCTTGGTTGAGTTTCGACTTATCTGCCGCCTCCGAGATCGGCTCGAACAATCCGGGACTGGGCTTGTTCGATAAGGGTTATGCTGCTTCGATCCGACCGGTGATCGATCTCGGTCGGTTCAAATTTACCGGCTATTACGTCCACTCCTACTCTCCTCAATTTGGGATCGATACCTTTGCTGGCAGTAACTCCGCACGGATCGTAGGAGCAGGGCCAGTAGTTGGTAACACTTATATCGCAGCAGCATTTTATCGCCTGTTCCCCAATTTTGAAATCGGTGGCTCCTTTGGCTATTCGACCGCTATCGCATTAGGCGAAGGCACGAAGGGAAATGCTCATGTCTGGGATTACGACATCAACTTTACCCTTTACGACTTGGGTAAAAAAGGAAACTACGGCGGCTTGATTATCGGTATGCAACCCAGACTGACCGGGACGAGCAACTCAGCGCTGGCAGAGGCAATTGGTTTACCGCCAGGACAAAGAAAGGATCGGGATATGGGCTTACATATTGAAGCATTTTATACCCATCGAATCACGGATAATATCGCTATTACGCCTGGGGTGTTCTGGCTAACCGCTCCCAACCACGATGCTCGCAACCCCGATGTAATTGTCGGAGTAATTAGAACTAGCCTCAGTTTCTAAAGCAGCAATCTAGGGGCTAGGGGCTAGGGGCTAGGGTAAAAAAGGCTGAGCATCGTAAATAATATGTTCTCCAATACCCGATGCCCGATGCCTAATTTACAGATGACTTTTCATCCAACACGACTTCTAATTTTTCTTCTAGCTTCTGGTTAAGAGGTTCCCTTTCAAATTGAGGAAGAGCGGCACTACCATTTTCTCCTGCCAGAGCGCTAATACCATCTCCTACATCCGTGCTGAAAGTTCTGGGTAGCTGTACTCCTAAGCCCACCATTCTAGTTGCCAGAAACAAAGACAAAGCCAACCACAAAATATGATTGCTTTGGTACTGCCAAGCTGCTAAACCTGCCGGGAGAAATCCGATCGCGATCGAAATCAAGCTAACATTACGGAGAGTATGGCCTTCTGCCAAACCTAAGAAGTAACCTTCCAACATAAAACCAATGCCAGTACATCCCAAAACCAGCAGTAACCAGGGCGTATAAAATTGAATATCTTGGATGACTTCCGAGTGATTGGTTAACAGCCCAAATATGGTGTGCGGAAAAAGTACGGGGACGCCAGCAAAAATCATTCCTACCGTAAAGCTAGTTGCTACCCCAATCGAAACCAGGGGTAAGAATTTTTCAATAGTACCTTTACCTTTGAAGTTGCCAACTAGAGTTTCCGTGCCAAATCCCAACCCTTCCACGAAATAGAAACACAAGCCGAAAATCTGTAGTAGTAAAGCATTTTTAGCGTAGAGAACCGTCCCCATTGCTGCCGCTTCGTAGTTAAACAAGATGAAGGCAAACAGGGTTACGAAATTACTAACCAAGATGTTTCCATTCAGGGTCAAGGTAGACATCAAAGCAGAGCTATCCCAGATTTTTCCTGCTAAGTTTCGTACTTCTTGCCACTTGATTTCTCGACAGAAGAAAAACAATCCGATCGACAGAGCTAAATATTGACTAGTTGCGTATGATGTTCCCGCTCCTACACTTTCCCATCCCAAGCGAACGATGAACAGATAGTCGAGGAAGATTTTGCTAACATTGCCCACAAAGGACAACAGCAAAACGAAACCATTTTTTTCCTGCCCTAAAAACCAACCGATCAGTACGAAGTTGAGTAAAATAGCAGGCGCTCCCCAAGTTTGGGTGTAAAAATAAGCGATACCTGAAGCTTTTACCTCTGGCGCGGCTTTTAAAATGGCAAAACCTGCTTCTCCCAAAGGATATCGCAACCCTATAATGGATATTCCCAACACGAGAGCGATTAAACCATTCCGCAGTCCTACCAACAGTACTCCTTCTCGATCGTCTCTTCCCACGGCTTGAGCAGTTATCCCAGTGGTACCCATTCTCAGAAAGATCAACACCATGTAGAGAAGATTCAGTAGGTTTGCAGCGAGGGCGACTCCTGCCAAGTGTCGGATTTCTGACAAATGTCCTAAAAATATGACACTGATCAAATTGGCTAGTGGCACCATAATATTTGATAAGACATTCGCCGCCGCCAGCTGAAAAAAGCGAGGCACGAAGTCATACTGTTTTGACAGTATCTGCTGCATAGAGTTTCTTTAGTTGCTATTTACTAACGGTTTGGGCTAAAAGAGCGAAGAGCTTTTCCCTATTCACACTACTTTACTTGATTTCCCGTCGGGAGGTTGTCTGTCGATCGCAGGAAAATTTAAAGGGAGAAAGAACCTGACTTTTGGGTTATTTTGCTGATTGCTTAATTCCTATCAATGAAAAACTCGTAGCAAAAAAGCGGCGACTTTCTTGCTACGGGAGCAGCTCGTAATTTTGTTATCAACCAAACAATTCTCGACAAAAGATGATTGCTGGAGCAGCAGTCATCTTTTATCTGCAAATGCGCCTTACTACATTTGAGCTAAGACTTGAGCAGTGATGGAACTAGC
>CAZJJR010000100.1:0-250 GCA_964546365.1 uncultured bacterium
TGCAAAATCTGTTGAGTTGATGGCTGGAGTTTGCGTAACTGAGAACTCATAAAAGCTACAACGTCATCTGTCACTGCTTGAGTTCTTACTTGCGCGATGTCGCATTGCCAGCAGCCTAACTCAAAATCAAATTGAATCAGTTCATCTTGATATAACGCTTTGAGAAACTGGGTGGTAAAAAAGGGATTGCCTTGAGTTTTTTGATATATTAATCCAGAAAGATTACCAGCTAAATCTTCTGAAGTTTTGA
>CAZJJR010000100.1:371-667 GCA_964546365.1 uncultured bacterium
TGACCTGGGTAGACTTCGTTATCGCGGTAGGCACCAATGATGAAAAGATAACCCGTATCAGCCATTAATAGCTGCATTAAGTTCAGAGAGGCTAAATCTGCCCATTGCAAGTCATCTAAAAATATCGCTAAGGGATGTTCTACTTTGGTGAAGACTTGGGTAAATTTTTGAAATAATAAATTAAAGCGATTTTGCGCCGCCGTTCCTGATAGTTCTACTACTGCTGGTTGCGGGCCAATAATACTTTCTAATTCAGGAATTACTTCAATGATTACCTGTCCGTTTTCTCCAAGAAC
>CAZJJR010000100.1:697-16372 GCA_964546365.1 uncultured bacterium
TGTTGTTTCCATTGTTGAATTTGGGCATCGCTTTCGCTTAATAATTGTTCCATTAAATCTCGAAAGGCTTGTACGAAAGCACTAAAGGGAATATTGCGCTGAAATTGGTCAAATTTGCCTTTGATAAAATATCCTCGCTGTCTGACAATTGGTTTATGCACCTCATTGACAACAGCAGTTTTCCCAATCCCAGAAAACCCAGCCACCAGCATCATTTCTGTTGCGCCTTGGCTGACTCTATCGAATGCTTGGAGGAGGATTTCTACTTCGGTTTCTCTGCCATAGAGTTTATCGGGGATGATGAAGCGATCGCACAAATCACGTTGCGCGATCGAGAAGGTTTCAATTTTACCTTTTGCCTGCAATTGTTGCCAGCATCGTTCTAGATCCCATTTCAGTCCTAATGCACTTTGATAGCGGTTTTCCGCATTTTTCACCATCAATTTGGCTACTATTTCTGATATAACGACCGGAATTTCTGAATTGATTTCATGCACTAATTTTGGCTGTTTGGCAATATGACAATGCACCAACTCCATTGGGTCGTTGGCTAGAAATGGTAATTCTCCCGCCAGCAATTCGTAGAAAGTTACGCCCAAAGAGTAAAAATCAGTCCGGTAATCAATGCCTCGATTCATTCTGCCAGTTTGTTCGGGAGAAATATAAGCTAATGTTCCTTCCAAATGATTGGGATTTAATATAGTTTGGGTTTCTCTGGGTAGCAGTGAAGCAATACTAAAGTCAATTAATTTAACTTCTTTGGTTTGGGGATTAATCAAAATGTTGCTGGGTTTGATATCTTTATGGATTACTCTCTGGCGATACAATACTTCTAGAGCATTGCCAATGGCGATCGCTATATCTAAAAACTCTTTTAGAGATTGTAAATTGACTTTTTGGACGTAATTTTTTAAAGAAATTCCTCCGAAATTTTCCATAACCAAAGCATAGCTATTTTGATATAGTTCTAGGCTATAGGTTTGGACAATCGAGGACGATCGCAGATTTTTAGTAATAGTATATTGATTGCGAAATTGTACCAGTTCGTTAAAATTTGGATAAGGATTTTTTAGGAGTTTGATTGTAACAGGTAATTGGTCTGAAGTACGGATGGCTCGATACACTAAGGTACGACTTCCTGAATAAATAGTTTCAATAATTCGATAGTTAAGAATTTGATGGTCTGTGTTTGGGTGATGGTTTGTGAAAGATTTATTCATGGCAATCTTTGAAAAAAAATTAATAACAAGTTTCCTAAAAGAGTACAAATATCAACGAACAACAGTTAACTGGTTTCCCGTCCCTGAATTGGTAAGGCGATCGTAAATTCTGTGCCCGATCCCAGTATAGAATTGACTTGTAGGGAACCGCCATGTTTTTCGACGACAATTTGACGCGCGATTGCCAATCCCAATCCCGTCCCTTTCCCCACTGCTTTGGTAGTAAATAGATGATCGAAAATCTTGCTTTTAACTTCCTCTGACATTCCCCGACCATTATCAGCGATTGCGATTTTTACCTGCTCTTTTTCGTCAGCCGTAGTAATTGTAATCAGGTTATGTTTAGCTTTGATTTCTGCAAAGCTTCGACCGATATTTGATTCATCTATAGCATCAATAGCATTAGCAATAATATTCATAAAAACCTGATTTATTTGTCCGGGGAAACACTCGATTCGAGGTAAATTGCCATAGTTGGTAATCACTTTAATTGCCGGACGTTGCTCGTTCGCTTTGAGACGATGTTTGAGAATTAAAATAGTGCTATCAATACCTTCATGAAGGTTAAATGGTACTTTGTAATCTTTATCAGAACGCGAGAAAATGCGGAGTGAAGTGCTAATGTTGCGGAGGCGATCGCAACCCAATTCCATCGCATCAATTATTTTGGGCAGGTCTTGAATAAGGTATTCTAGATCGATCTCTTCTGCATGGTCGGCAATTTCGGTAGCAGATGCTTGGGTGCGATACAAATTTAAATGTTCCACTAAGTCTCGCACCGAAGATTTAGTTTCGTTCAAATTGCCGGAAATAAAGCCAACTGGGTTATTAATTTCATGAGCGACACCAGCAATTAAGTTTCCCAATGCTGACATTTTTTCGCTTTGAATCATTTGTAATTGGGTTTGCTGCAAGTCATGTAAAGCTTGTTCTAGCCGTTGGGAATATTGCTGCGATCGCTCGTACAGTCCCGCATTTTCTAGAGAAATAGCAGCTTGAGCGCAGAGTAAGTTTAGTAGTTGCACCCTCTCGTCATTAAACGCCCCCATTGCTAAATTATTTTCTAGATAGAAAATCCCTAGCAACTTCCCTTGATGTAAAATCGGACTACACAAAATACTCTTGGGTTGTTGTTGCTGAATGTATGATTCATTAATTAATTGCGGATGAATTGTCGCATCAGAAATTACCACGGGTTTTAAGGAGCGTTTCACGGTATTAATCAACCCAACTGGGATGTCGATCGACTCTTCAACTGGCTGTCGAGTCGTAACTATGGAAAACCGATCGACCTCGGAATTTTCATCGTTATTTAGCTCCAGTTTTGCTAATCCCCGCACCAGTAAATTACCGGATTCGGAAAGCATTAATATGCACTTATCAGCACCAGCATTTTCAATCAAGATCGACAGCAATGATGAAAGTAGTTTTTCCAGTTCGATTTCACCTGAGATAGTTTGGGAAGCTTTGAGAATGGTAGCTAAATCGAGGGAATCAGAGATACTGCTAGAGGAACTGGTCGAAGTTACTTTTGCCGTTGCAAAGACAGTTTCGTTAACTGAGAGGGTGGAACGCTTCTGCTGAAGGATGGGTGTCAGCAGTTGTGAGTAGCGAGTTTCTAAATCGGCAACCTTAGCTTTAGCACCCCACCGGGTATAGCCGTAGTAAGCTTCAATCATGTATTCTCTAGCAATCCGCTGTTTGTCCCAGTCGAGGTAGAACTTGGCAGCGAGTTCGTTGGCTAAAGCTTCTTCTTGGATGTAGCCGTTAGCTTTGGCTTGGGCGATCGCGCGCTCGTAATAGTTAATTGCTTCGGCTTTGTTGCCTAGCACTTGCTCTTTTTGGGCTTCGACTAAAAGAAATTTGTGCGAGAAATTCATCGGCGCACTATCTGCAAACTTCTTCAGCTTTTGCTGGTTGGTTGCGACTCGATTTAAAAAGTTTTCTTGTTGAACATTTGACACGAATGGATAGATGGCTAAGTGCGTCAAAGAATCATAGAAATAAAATCCTAAAACTGAAAAACTTCCTTGCAATCGCTCTAAATAATGTTCGGCTTTCAGAGCATTTTCCCTTGCTTGTTGATAGTCTTCAAATAAATAACAAACAATTACTTTATTAATATAAAAATAACCAATACCAACTTTATCATTTGTTTCTTCCTGCCGTAGCAAAGATGTTTTCTCGTTATAAAAATTTCCTTGAAAAGAGCAGGGATTTTCTGATATATTCAACAGGTTCGAGACTGCTTGTTGCGTGATTTGATGCCACCCTAAAGAAATTTTTTGTTCGAGCCGAGTTAGAGCATCATTAATGCGTGCCATATCTGTGGCTAATATGCCTAGTTCTTTTCCCATAAAATAGGCGTGTTCGTATTTAACCATCGCCGCGTAGCCAGCCTGTTCAAAATTGCCGCCTTCCAATCCGCTGTCGTAACCTTCCCGAAGAATTGGTAATGTTTCGCTCAGGTGAACTTTGCCATAAATTGCACACGCTCCTACCAAATGGAATACAAATGCTTTGATATCTGGAGCATTGAATTGTTTCGCTAGACCGAGAGCTAACCTGCCAAATTTATAGCCCGACTCAATATCCTGAAATACTGCATTTATCAGCAACCCATAAAAAGTGAAACCCGAACTAGAAAAGGGTGAATTACCATAGTCGATCAATAAATTCATCAATTCACATACGACTAACGGTAACAATGTAGGTGCAGCTTGATAGGTAGGAGTAAACATAATTGTTAACATCCTGGCAGCTGCTAGCTTCTCGACATCTGTCATTAACGGTAGGTCGAGCAAATCCTCGATTTTCTTACCCTCTAGTTTGGTTGCTGTTTGAGTGAGTGCCTGCTGAATGTTTGATGGCTCGGCGGATTCAGGTAAATTCACTCCCAACAATTCCAGAGCTTCTAATCCAATTTTGACGGCTTCTAAGTTTTTAATTTGCGCCATATAAGCCTGGATTTTGACAGCATAAACTTTCATTTTGTCAGCGGCAGTTTTTGCTTGTTTGAGAACGATGTCTGCCCATCGTTCCATCCCGGCAAAATCACCGTTGAGGTAAGCGGTTTCCGCTGCTAATTCATACAGTTCTAGAGTGAGTTTGTATTGTGTTTGCCAGCCTGAGTTCTCTTCAAGGTTGGGAAAATTTAGCAAGCTAATACCTGTAGTGGCATACTGATACGAGGCTGCATAAGCTGTGGCGGCTCTGGCTTTTCGTGCTGCTTGCAAATTGAGTTCGATTAGTTGGATTTGTTGCGATGGTTCGACAATTAAGGATTTACCGATATTAAACTGGTTAACAATTTCAAACAAATTTTCGTCTAATTCTGCGCTGGCTTTATTGTTTAGCAGCAGTTGCCCGATTTTTAAGTGCGTTGTCTGTTTTAGGTCATCTAGAATCAGAGAGTATGCCGCTTGTTGAACGCGATCGTGCAGAAAACGATAAGAAACCGAAGGTAACTTTGTAACTTGCGCTTGGGTCGTTTCCCCTGGCTGGAAAAACTTATACACTTCTGTAATCGGTAAAATCAAGCCTTCTTGCAGTGCGTTCCACAAATCTGCTGCCGTTTCGGTTTGAGATTTTTCATTGACGATCGCTAAAGTATTTAAATCAAAAGAGTTACCGATACAAGCTGCTAATTTCAAAACATTTTGAGTTTCTGAGGGCAATTTCAAAAGTTGCCGCGCCATGAATTCTACGACATCATCTGTAAGGGAAAGCGATTCTCCTTCAGAGACGCTTCGCGATCGCACTGTTGCCATATCGCACTGCCAGTATCCCACTTGCGAATTAAAGGTAATATAGCCTTCCTCGTGTAAGGATTTGAGAAATTGGGCGGTAAAAAAGGGATTGCCCTTGGTTTTTCGATAGACCAATTCTGCTAGCGGCTGTGCTAGTTCGATCGCACAACTTAAAGTATCAGCAATCAGATAATTGATATCCGATTGGCTCAAGGGTGCCAAAGTTAAAGTATCGATCGTAGCGCCAGTTTTTTTAATCTCTTCCAACGTCAACATCAGGGGATGGGCTGGAAAGACTTCGTTATCCCGATAAGCTCCGATAATAAATAAATAACCGCGATCGCCTTCACTCATTAGCAACTCGATCAGGTTGAGGGAAGCTAAATCTGCCCACTGCAAGTCATCGAGGAAGATCGTTAGCGGATGCTCTGGGGTAGCAAATAAGCCAATAAATTTCTGAAACAGCAAGTTGAAGCGATTCTGGGCGGCACTGCTGGAAAGTTCGGGTACGGGCGATTGTTTACCGATAATTTGTTCGAGTTCTGGAATTACCTCGATTAAAACTTGTCCGTTTTGACCTAAAGCCGATAAAATTTTCTCTTTCCACGCTTGCAGTTGCTCGTCGCTTTCACTGAGCAGTTGTGCCATTAAATCTCGAAAGGCTTGTACGAACGCCCAAAAGGGAATGTTACGGTTGAACTGGTCGTATTTGCCTTTGATGAAATAGCCATTCCAACGCACGATCGGTTTGTGAACTTCGTTGACGACGGCGGTTTTACCAATACCGGAAAAACCCGCCACCAGCATTAGCTCAAAGGTTCCGTTAGCAACTCTACCAAAGGTTTCCAGTAGCGTTTGTACTTCCCGTTCCCGTCCGTAGAGTTTTTCGGGAATGGCGAAGCGATCGCTAAAGTCTCGCTCTCCTAACTCGAACCAAGTATAGTTACCCTTAGCTTGCCACTCCTGCTGGCATTTGAGCAAGTCATGCTTGAGTCCGATCGCGCTTTGATAGCGATCTTCCGCATTCTTTGCCATCAGTTTGTGGATGATTTCACCTAACATCAGGGGGATATCTGTCCTGATATCGCAGGCGGAGGGAGGCTGTTGGGCAATATGACAATGCACCAACTCCATCGGATCGTTAGTTGGAAACGGCAGTTGTCCGGTTAACAGTTCGTAGAATGTCACTCCCAGCGAATAGAAATCGCTGCGGTAATCAATGCCTCGATTCATCCGTCCCGTCTGTTCTGGGGAAAGATAAGCGAGAGTACCTTCCAATACATTGGGGTTTTGAATTTCTTGAGTTTCTCTGGGTAGTAAAGATGCGATACTGAAGTCAATTAGTTTGATTTGTTGGGTTTCGGGATGAATGAGGATGTTGGCAGGTTTGATGTCTTTATGAATGATGCGTTCTTGATAGAGAATGTTTAAGGTATCGCATAGCGCGATCGCGGCCTCTAAAAAATCTCTCAAAGATAGTGCATTTTCCCTTTTCAAAGCCCATTCTTTTAAAGAAATACCCCCAAAATCCTCCATTATTAATACGTAGCCATTTCGATAGGGCTCTAAGCTATAAGTTTGAATTATTCCCGGTTGATGCAAATTTTTAGCAATCGCATACTGATTGCGAAATTTCACCAAGTCGCTGAAGGTGGGGTACTCGTTTTTCAGTAGTTTGATGACGACAGGCAATCGCTCTAAGGTACGGATAGCTCGATAAACAACAGTACGACTTCCTGAATAAATTGTTTCTAAAATTTGATAATTGGGAATTTGTATATCTAAATGCCATTTGGGTTTTTGATGGGAGTTATTCATGGCTGCTAAGTTCTGAACACAGATCGGTAAGTAGGCGGGTGTCAATAAACTTAACGTAACAAAAAATAAGATTAGATTTTTTAATTTCACATTTATTTAAGCCCGCCTACTTAGGTCGATCTAAGGTAGCAGTGTTTTTTTTTCTATTGTTTGTTTGACTTTCGCGGGTAGAGTGATGATAAATTCCGTTCCTCCGCCCAATTGAGAATTGACGCGAATAGAACCGCCATGTTTTTCTTCGACAATAGACTTGGCGATCGCCAATCCCAATCCGGCTCCTTTTCCTTACCGACACCCTTGGTGGTAAATAAATGGTCGAATATTTTTTTCTTTACTGATTCATTCATGCCACAACCATTATCGACAATCGCAATTTTTACCAACTCATTTTCCCTAGAAGTTTGAATGATAATTCGATTGGGATTCGCCTTAATTTCGGCCATGCTTCGCCCGACATTCGATTCGTCTAAAGCATCGATCGCGTTAGCTATAATATTCATAAAAACTTGATTTAATTGACCGGGAAAGCACTCGATCGAAGGTAAATTACCGTAGTTGGTAATCACTTCAATGGCGGGACGATGCTTATTTGCTTTCAAACGATGTTTGAGAATTAAGAGCGTGCTATCAATGCCTTCGTGAATATTAAACCGCACTTGATAATCTCGATCGGCACGAGAAAAAGTTCGGAGGGAAGTGCTGATATTTCTTAACCTGTCGCAGGCGATCGACATGGCATCGATTATCTTAGGTAAATCTTCTAATGTATATTCCAAATCGATTTCTTCGGCATGGTCGATAATTTCCTCACTTTTGTTGGGGAAAGTTTCTTGATAGAGTTGCAAATGTTCTATTAGTTCGGCAATAGTAGGTTTAGTTTCTTGGAGACTGGCAGCGATAAAACCAAGGGGGTTATTCATTTCATGCGCCACACCAGCTACTAAATTCCCTAAAGCCGACATTTTTTCACTTTGGATTATTTGTAATTGAGCGTTTTGTAAGTAGTGTAATGCTTGTTCTAATTCCACTGATTTTTGCTGCAAGACAAGTTCTGCTCGTTTGCGATCGCTAATATCAATTACCACTCCATCCCATAAGATTGCACCATCTGCTTGACGCGCTGGCCTAGCAGCAGAGCGCACCCATTTTACAGTTCCTGAAGGCACAATAATACGCCATTCTTGCTCAAATGGTATTAAATTTTGGGCAGATTCGGTCATTGCTTGTATAACAGTTAGGTCATCATCAGGATGATGCACGGCACTAAGGCTATGTATACCTGCCATCACCAACTCTGGCTCTAACTCATACAAGTTGAAACACCCAGAGCTAACATAAGGTGTTGAAGTTGAACCGTCAGGTGCAAGACGGAATTGGTACACCACACCAGGAATATTATTTGTTAAATTTTGGAAACGGATTTCACTAGCCTGCAATTTTGCTAGAGATTGTGCTAACTGTTGTGCATATTTTTGAGAATTTTCATAGAGTCGCGCATTTTCTAGAGAAATTGCAGCTTGAGTGCAAAGTAAGTTCAGGAGTTCTACGCGATCGCTGGTAAACGCCCCCGTTGCTAAATTATTTTCTAGATATAAAATGCCCATCAACTTTCCTTGATGCAAAATCGGACTGCACAAAATACTCTTAGGCTGCTGACGAATAATATACGGATCGTTGGCTAAAGTTAGATCGGCACTCGCATCAACTATGACAACAGTCTCCCTGTTATGTTTAACTTTGTAAATTAGCTTCAGGGGAATTTCCTGACTATCTTCAATCGAAATCCTCTGCAACACAACTGGTTCCGTTCCCACGGTAATCGTTCCTTTAATGAGTAGGCGATCGTCTCGCCACAGCATTAACACGCATTTATCAGCCCCCGCACTTTCGATGACGATTTTCAGCAACGATGAAAGCAATTTTTCCAGTTCGATTTCACTTGAAATAGTTTGGGAAGCTTTCAGAATAGCCGCTAAATCTAGAGTTGTAGAGACACTACTATGGGAAGTGGAAAAACTTGTAGAGGTTACACTGTTCAAAGCGAAGACAGTCTCGCTCTTGGAGAGGGGAGAATGGGTTTGCTGTAATATGGGAGCGAGTAATTGGGGATAGCGTTTTTCCAAGTCGGCGACTTTGGCTTTTGCGCCCCAGCGAGCATAAGCGTAGTAGGCTTCGATCGCGTATTCTTGGGCGATGCGCTGTTTATTCCATTGCAAGTAAAACTTGACTGCCAGTTCATCAGCGAGAGATTCTTCGTTAATGAATTGATGTTCTTTCGCCAGATTTATAGCTCGGTCATAACACTCACTGGCGGCGAATTTTTCACCCAAAACTCGATAACGTTCAGCTTCTACTAGATACCATTTATGTAAGTGATTCATCGGAGTATAGTTTGCCCACTGGTGCAGAATCTTTTGATGGTTGACAGCAACAGCAAGCAGTTCGGATCGCTCCGATTCCGGCTGAGTGGAAAAAAGTGCTAGATAAGTTAGCGCTGCATAAAAATGGAAAATAGGCACGAAAATCGATCCCGATACTGCCATTAAACACGGATTGATTTGGTCGATATAATTACGTGCATCTGCATAATTACCAAAATAGTAAGCAAGCAGCAATTTATAGATATAGGCTTGCGCGATCGCCGTGAAGTCATTATCCTGTTGGTGCTTAGCGAGCATCAACGTTTCATTATAGGAATTACCGAGCAAGCAATGTGGTTGACTGACTAATTCAATCAAGTTTTCTGCGGTTTGTTTTCCTAAATTCACATATACTCGAGCCGAATATTGTTTTACCTGAGCCAGGGCTAAACTATAATCAGCCATATCTTGAATAAAACTATTCAGTTCTTCACCGCTAAAAAACCTGCCATTACTATGACCGCCGAGAGCAAAACCAGCGTGTAAAAAATCTCCTGTTTCGATGCCAGCATTGTAAGCTGTTTTCAAAGTTGGGATTGTCGCATCCAATCTTTCTTGGTAATGTTGAATAAAGCAGCCAAACAGAGACATTACTACCGATTTATTCTTTTGGCTGTTAAATTTTTCCAGTAACCTGAGAGCCAATTTACCAAAAGCATAGCCTGCGGAAGCGTCTGCCAAGAAAGCACACAATACCATCCCGTGAATGCCATACCCGGTTGTTGAGGCTAAAGTATTGCCCGATCGCAGAGATAAACTCACCATCATCGAACTAAGCAAGGGTAATAAACCGGGCATTCCTTGGATGATTGGTGAAAACAACATTGCCATCAATTCCATTGCAGCCTGAGCGTTAGGATCGGTCATTAATGGCAAATCGATCGCGTCTTCAATTTGTCTGCCGTCAAGTTGGATAGCAAGGCTTTGTAGCATTCTGCCAGTCTGGTCTCGATCGGGTTCGGCAGGTAGTTCAACCCCCAATTGGTTTAATGCTTTTCTGCCAATCGCGATCGCTTCCAAGACATTACTTTGTAAGACTTGGGCGGCAATTTGAATTTCATAAATTTTGATTTTGTCTAAAATCGAGCGAGCCGATCGCAACACGATAGTCGCGATCTTTTCCATACCATCAAAGTCACTATTTAAATAACTTGCTTCCGCTGCTGCAACGTAGAGATTCAGCGCCAATTCATACTGACTTTGCCAACAGTTTGTTGGTAATAGATCGATTCCTGTTTGGCAATACGTTCTGGCTGCTGCATAGGCTGTAGAATGTCTCGCCTTACTTCCAGCTTTTAAGTTTAATTGCGCTAATATTTCTCGTTCTTTCGTTTCAGTAATTAACTTGATTCCTTTATTCAAATGTCCGACCAGATCGAACAGTTTTTCCTCTTGTTCTATTTCCGATAAATTTTGCTGAATTAACCTGCCAATTTGAAGATGAGTTGCTTGCTTTTGATGGTCGGGAATCAGCGAATAAGCCGCTTGTTGTACTCGATCGTGCAAAAATCTGTAGGTAACTGTCATTTGTCCTCGGTCATTGCTCTTTTTTTCGGCTTCGCCCGCAAATGACAAATGACTATTGACTAATGACTCTGGTTGGTAAAATTTATAAACATCACTAATCGGTAAAATCAATCCTTCTTGTAAAGCTTTCCACAATTCAGCAGCAGTTTCTATTTCTGACTGTTCCGAAACAATGGCCAAAATTGCCAGATCGAACTGATTGCCAATACAAGCAGCCAATTGCAATACATTTTGAGTCGATCGCGGCAATTTTTGCAATCGCAATGCCATAAAGGTCACGACATCATCGGTAAGTGCCTGCTGATTCGCTTGGGCAAGATCGCACTGCCAACAGCCCGACTCAAAATCAAATTGAATGATATTTTCTTGATGTAATGCTTTGAGAAACTGAGTCGTAAAAAATGGATTTCCTTTAGTTTTTTGATAGATTAATTGAGAAAGATTCCCTGCCAAATCTCTCGGACATTTCAGCGTATCGGCGACTAATTGATTGACTATAACTTGACTCAGGGGCGCTAAAGTAATCGTATTAATCGTGGCTTGTTTTTTTTGCATTTCGCCCAAAGTCAACATCAATGGATGGGCTGGATTGACTTCGTTATCGCGATACGCACCAATCAATAAAAGATAACCAGTATCCGCCATTAAAAGCTGCATTAAGTTCAGCGATGCCGCATCAGCCCATTGCAAATCATCTAAAAACATCACTAAAGGATGTTCTGCACTGGTAAAAACTTGAGTAAATTTTTGAAATAATAAATTAAATCTATTTTGGGCTGCCGTTCCTGATAATTCTGGTGCTGGTGGCTGTTGACCGATAATTATCTCTAATTCGGGAATAACTTCAATAATAACTTGTCCGTTTTCTCCCAGTACTGATAATATTTTGCTTTTCCATTGTTGAATTTGGGCATCGCTTTCGGTTAACAATTGCTCCATTAAATCTCGGAAGGCTTGCACGAAGGCGCTAAACGGTATGTTGCGCTGAAATTGGTCATATTTACCTTTAATAAAATATCCGCGTTGCCGAACGATTGGCTTATGGACTTCGTTGACAACAGCAGTTTTTCCAATGCCGGAAAACCCAGCTACCAGCATCATTTCCGTTGCGCCAAGGCTAACCCGATCGAATGCTTGCAGCAGTGTAGATACTTCGGCTTCTCGTCCGTAGAGTTTTTCGGGAATCAGGAAACGATCGCAAACATCTCGTCGCGCCAATGCAAAGGTTTCGATCTTGCCAGTTTCTCGCCATTCGGATAAACATCGCTCTAAGTCATGCTTCAATCCCAAAGCACTTTGATAGCGATCTTCTGCATTCTTTGCCATCAGCTTCATAACTATATCCGAGATCGCTTGCGGAATCTTTTCTCGGTTCTCCGTTCCCCGTTCCTCGTTCCCTAATGCCGGAGGAATTTTAGCAATATGCGAGTGAATTAACTCCATCGGATCGTCACATTCAAAAGGTAGTTTTCCTGTTAGTAATTCGTATAGGGTTACGCCTAAAGAATAAAAATCAGTCCGATAGTCAATACCTCGGTTCATCCGTCCGGTTTGTTCGGGAGAAATATAAGCGAGAGTTCCTTCTAAGACGTTCGGATTTTGGATTTCTTGGGTTTCTCGTGGCAATAGCGAAGCAATGCTAAAGTCAATTAATTTAATTTTTTTAGTTTCGGTATAAATCAGAATATTGGCAGGTTTAATATCTTTATGAATCACCCGATGGCGATACAATCCATCCAAAATTTCGGCAAGTTGCAGGGCGATTTCTAAGACTTCTGTGAGGGTTAGCGATCGCTTCTGCACGTACTGTCGCAAGGAAATGCCGCCGAAATCTTCCATCACTAAGGCATAGCTGTTGTTATACGATTCGAGACTGTAAGGTGCAACAACTCCCGGCAAACGTAGATTCTTGGCAATAGTGTACTGATTGCGAAATTGCAGCAGTTCGCTGAAGCTAGGATAGTCGCGATGCAAAAATTTAATGACAACCGGATGCCGTAGGCGCTTCGCCGAGCCGTCTTCGGCATCGGTTTCTCGAATAGCTCGATAAACTTGGGTTCTCGAACCACTGTAGAGTTGCTCCACCAAATGATATCCCGGAATTGAGTTTGTTAAATTTACGGCTGCATCCATCTTGACTACCCTATCTTCAACCTTAATTTTTATTAGCTAGTATGCCCATCAATCCGTCAGAGGTAACGCCAAAAATAGAAGATTTACCTCATTCTTTAATCGGCAATTCGATGGTGAATTCAGTTCCTCGTCCGGGAACAGAATTTACATTCATTGTTCCTCCATGTTTTTCGACGACGATTTGATGGGCGATCGCCAATCCCAATCCAGTTCCTTTTCCTACTCCTTTGGTGGTAAATAAGTGATCGAAGATGCGTTGCTTTACTTCTTCTGTCATCCCGATGCCATTGTCTGCGATTTGAATCTTCACCCACTCTCGCTCCTTCATTTCCGTGGTAATTGTAATGCGATTGGGACATTTTTTTATTTCTCCAAAAGAACGCCCTTCATTTGAACTTTCTAACGCATCAATTGCATTAGCCAGAATATTCATGAATACTTGATTTAGCTGTCCCGGAAAACACTTTATTGGTGATAGTTCGCCATAATTTTTGATAACTTCAATTGACGGACGTTCATCGTTACCTTTAAAACGGTGTTTGAGAATCAGGATGGTGCTATCAATTCCTTCGTGAATATTGAAGAGAACTTTGTAATCTTTATCGGCTCTGGAAAAAGTTCGCAGGCTGGTGCTGATGCTGCAAATGCGATCGATGCCCAGATTCATCGAGTCAATAAGTTTGGGTAAGTCTTCTCGCAAATAATCTAGCTCGATCGCGGCGATTTCCGATTCAATTTCTGCATCGGTATTAGGTAACTTTTGCTGATACAAATCGAGCAAATTTAACAAGTCTTGGATATATTCTTGGGCTGGTTGAATGTTGCCAGCAATGAACCCAACGGGATTGTTAATTTCGTGAGCTATCCCCGCTACTAAATTACCTAATGCTGACATTTTTTCACTTTGCACGAGTTGGACTTGCGCCTGTTGCAATTCCCGCAAGGCATTTTCCAGATCGATCGTGCGCTGTTGTAATGCTGCTTCTGCTAGCTTGCGTTCTGTAATGTCTTCCGTAGTACCGAGAATACCAAACACATTGCATCGTGCATCGCATAAGGGAATTTTGCTGGTATCGAACCAGCGAGTTTCTCCGTCTTTTTGCAGGGTTTCAATGATGTGTAATTCGGCTTGATTGGATTCCATGATGCGCCGATCGTATTCTCGATACGAATTAGCTTCTTCCTCTGTCCAAGGCAGATCGTAGTCGGTTTTACCGACAATATTTTTCGGCGAGCCAACGTTAGCCATTTCAGCAAAGTTTTGGTTGCATCCCAAATAAACTGAATTGCGATCTTTCCAGAAGATAGTTTGGGGAACGTTATCGATTACCAACCTTAGCAAATGTCGTGCTTTCTGGCTCTCTTGCAAAGCAGTTTGTGCTTGCTGGTAAAGACGAGCGTTTTCTAAAGAAATTGCCGCTTGCGTACAAAGGAGATTGAAAATTTCCACGCGATCGCTGGTAAATGCTCCAGTTGCCAGGTTATTTTCTAGATATAAAATGCCCAGCAATTTACCCTGATGGAGAATCGGCGCACACAAAAGACTTTTAGGCTGTTGACGAGTAATATAAGCATCTGCTACTAGCAAAGGATGAATTGTGGCATTGCTAATTACTGAAGGTTGTAAGGTGCGTTTAACGGTGTTGATCGTGGTAATGGGAAGTTCTTCACTTTCTTCTAGGGGGATTGATATCATCTCAATCGAACCGCTAACCACCGTTTTAATTGCTTTAATAATTAACTTGTTTTCTTCTAGCAACAACAAGGCACATTTGTCCGCACCAGCATTTTCAATTAATACTTGCAGCAGCGTCGAGAGCAATTTCTCCAAATGGATTTCGCTAGAAATTGTTTGGAAAGCTTTAAGAACCGTTCTGAGGTCTAATGCGGCAGATATACCACGATTGCTAGAAGTAGATGACTTATTCGTAATAGTTTGGGAGCGGGTAATCGTATTCGTACCGTGAAGCGTCTGTTCTGCTGAGAACGGTAATTCATCCTGTTGCAAAATCAATGCCAGAAGTTCGGGATAGGATTGCTCCAGATCGTTTACCTTTGCGGCGGCTCCCCAACGGGCGTAGCCATAATAGGCATTGTACAGGTACTCTTTAGCAAGGCGGGGTTTTTCCCAAGCTAGATAGAATTTGGCAGCTAATTCGTAGGCGAGAGCGACTTCGTGGCAGTATTCATTTTCTGTGGCTTCAGCGATCGCGCGATCGTAAAATTCCAATGCTTCCGATTTGTGTCCTAAAACTCGGTATCGTTCTGCTTCAACTAAATAAAACTTGTGCAGGTAATTTTCAGGTGCACTATCGGCCCAATTTCTCATCTTCTGCTGGTTTTTCGCCACCCGTTCGAGAATGGCTTGCTGTCGCGCCTTGGGAACGTGAGAATAGATTGCTAGATGGGCGAGAGAATCGTAGGTATAGCAGATCGGAACGATAAATAAACCCGTTGCGCCGCCTAGATAATTTTCAGCCGCGATCGCTGCTTCTACTGCCAACTCGAACTTACCAAACAGATAACACAAATACAGTTCGCTAGCATAAAAATAGTACAGCGCAGTTAGATCGCCCGATCGCTTGAGCGCCGGCACGATTTCGTCGCGATCGAAAGCATCTCCAGTCAGTTGCCAAGGTTTAGCAGAATCGCCGATCGCATTCAAAATCGCTTGTTGAAAAACCGTCAAATGACTGGTAAGACCTTCTTGGTTAAGTTGTTTCAATTGCTCTCTAAAACCAGCACTCTCTCGACTGAGATCGTTTAATTCTCGACCGATAAACCAACAGTACGAGATGTAAATAAATC
>CAZJJR010000100.1:16388-19255 GCA_964546365.1 uncultured bacterium
ATAAATCCGCAAATCGCCGCCGATTCTAAATCTCCCGTTTCCAATCCAACTTCGTAGCCTTCCCGGAGATACGCTAATGAATTTTTGAGCGGTTCTTTCCAATGCCAAACACTACAATAAATGCCCACGTAAACTCTAGATTTCATTTCTTTGGCATGGAAACTTTCCAGCAACGAAAGTGCTAGTTTTGCACATTGATAGCCAAATTCAATCTCTCCCGTCATCCCGCAAAGTATCAGTCCGTAGTAGGCATACCCAATCGCAGAAAATGAAGTATTGCCATATTGAACTGATAAATTAACTTGTTCGAGTACGATAAATGGTAACAGCGCGGGAGTTACCACAAAAGCAGCCGCAGAAACCGCCGCCAAAATCCTGACTACTGCTAACTTATTAGGGTCTGTCATCTGGGGCAAATCGATTAAATCCAACGGTTGCCTGCCAGCCAAAATCGATTTAGTCGCCTCAAATGCCAGTGCAGTATCCGATTGATTGGGATGCTCTGGAAGGCTGTTTCCCAAACGCTCTACGCTCTTGAGGGCAATCTGTACTGCCTCGACAAATTGATGTTCGGCTTGAGCCGCTTGAATTTGAACCTCGTAAACTTTAATCGTATCTAATAGCGTTAAAGAATGTTCTGCAATGACTGCTGCAAATTGTTTCATCTGCTCGAAATTTCCGCTCAGGTAAGCGGCTTCAGTAGCAGCTTCGTAGAGAGCTAAAGTTAGCTCGTATTGCGTTTGCCAGGTATCCTC
Source organism: uncultured bacterium (assembly GCA_964546365.1). Lineage (GTDB taxonomy): Bacteria > Cyanobacteriota > Cyanobacteriia > Cyanobacteriales > Aerosakkonemataceae > DATNQN01. Next base: position 17,144 of record CAZJJR010000100.1, read on the forward strand.
AGGTAATAAAGAGATACCTATAGTGCAATACTCGAATGCGGCTGCATAAGCAGTGGCCGTTCTAGCTTTTTGTCCGGCTTTCAAATTGAGTTTGGCGAGTTCTATTTGTCCGGCTGGATGGAAGATTAAGGCTCTACCGATATTAAGTTGGTTGACAATTTCAAACAGTTTTTCGGCAACGGATGTATGAGTTAGTAATAGTTGTCCGATTTTGAGGTGAGCGATCTGTTTTTGCTCTTTGGGAATTAGGGAATAAGCAGCTTGTTGAACGCGATCGTGAAGAAATTTATAACAACAAACACCTGAATCGATCGGTTCCGAACTAGAAGAGTTTTTTTCTTTCAATTCTGACTCTTCCTGAAAAAATTTATAAACTTCGCTGGTGGGTAAAACCAATCCCTCTTGTAAGGCTTTCCATAGTTCTGCGGCAGTCTCAGCTTGCGATTTTTCGCGAACGATCGCCAGAGTTGCTAAGTCAAATTGGTTACCAATGCAGGCGGCAAGTTTCAGTACAGCTTGAGATGATGCGGGCAACTTCTGCAACTGGAGCGCCATAAACTCCACCACGTCATCAGTCAACGCTAGCGATCGAATTTGAGCGATGTCACATTGCCAATATCCAATCTCCGTGTTGAATGTAATCCATCCATCTTCGTGTAGTGCTTTGAGAAATTGCGTTGCGAAAAAGGGATTTCCTTTCGTTTTTTGATACACCAATTCTGTCAGCGGTGCAGCAATCTCTGGCGAACAACTCAAGGTATCTGCAACTAGATGGTTGAGGTCATTTTGACTGAGGGGTTTTAGAGTAATCGTATTGATTGCGACGCTGCCGTGGCGAATTTCATCCAGCGTCAGCATCAGAGGATGTGCAAGAGAAACTTCATTATCCCGGTAAGCGCCAATTAAAAGTAGGTAGCCAGCATGAGAGTCGCTCATCAAAAGTTGCATCAATTTGAGCGACGCCGAATCCGCCCACTGCAAGTCATCGAGAAAGATCGTTAAAGGATGTTCTTTGGTGGTAAATACTTGAATAAATTTCGGGAACAACACGTTGAAGCGATTTTGGCTTGCATTCCCAACTTGTTCGGAAATAGGTGGTTGTTGACCGATAATTTGTTCGAGTTCGGGGATGACTTGAACGATGACTTGTCCGTTTTCTCCCAGCGCGCGGAGAATTTTGGCTTTCCATCGTTCTAGTTGTTCGTCTGTCTCGCTCAACAATTGTTCCATTAAGTCGCGAAACGCTTGTACGAAGGCACCGAAGGGAATGTTGCGGTTGAACTGGTCGAATTTTCCTTTGATGAAATAGCCGCGCTGCCGCACAATTGGTTTATGCACTTCGTTGACGACGGCAGTTTTTCCAATGCCGGAAAACCCAGCAACCAGCATCATTTCGCTGTTACCTTGGCTGACGCGATCGAATGCTGTTAATAGTGTTTCTACTTCCTTTTGTCGTCCGTAGAGTTTTTCGGGAATCAAAAAGCGATCGCAAATATCTCGCATTCCCAATTCAAACGATTCGATTTGCCCGTCTTTTAATTGTTGTCGGCATCGTTCTAGATCGTGCTTGAGTCCAAGGACATTTTGATACCGATCTTCAGCATTTTTTGCCATCAATTTACTGACGATGTTTGACAGTACCAAAGGAATATTTGGATTCAAACTACGAACTGTAGGAGGCTGTTTGGCAACGTGACAGTGAACTAATTCCATCGGGTCTTGCGATGAAAAAGGCAATCGTCCGGTCAGCAATTCAAAAAATGTGACGCCGAGGGAATAGAAATCGCTGCGATAGTCGATTCCCCGATTCATGCGCCCGGTTTGTTCGGGGGAAAGATAAACTAAAGTACCTTCTAATCCATGAGGATTGTGAATGGTTTGGCTTTCCCGGGGTAACAGGGATGAAATGCTGAAATCAATTAGCTTAACTTGTTTGGTTTGGGGATTAATTAGAATATTGGCAGGTTTGATGTCTTTATGAATGACTCGGTTGCGATAAAGTCCGTAAAGAATGTCTGCTAATTGCACTGCAATATCTAAAAACTCATCTAGTCCGATCGCATTTGCCTTAACGTATTCTTTGAGGGAAACCCCACCAAAATCTTCCATTAC
>CAZJJR010000101.1:0-5063 GCA_964546365.1 uncultured bacterium
TCAGGAGTCAGAATTCAGGAGTCAGAATTCAGGAGTCAGAATTCAGGAGTCAGAAGTCAGGAGTCAGAATTCAGGTTCTGACTTCTATAATTTTTTTAGTTTTTTGTCTGATGTTGAAGCATAATTTCGGTCTACATTATGCTTCTTATTAGAACATAGCAATTTTATCTAAAATATCGCTATGGCAAAACCCGTTAAACAATTAGAAAGCTTTTATCTTAAAAATCGTCAATAATGGCGAAAATGGTTAGAAACAAATCATCTCGCTTCCGATCGAGTATGGCTGATTTACTATAAAAAAATAGTAGCATACCAATTGTTTCTTATGATGAAACGGTAGAATAAGCCCTTTGTTTTGGCTGTATCGATCGAAAGGTAAATACTTTAGATGACGAACGTTATAAGCAAGTATTTTCTATCAAAAAGTCTAAAAGTGTATGGTCAAAACATAACAAACAACGAGTTAAAAAATCGATCGACCAATGTTTAATGACGACACCAGGTTTAGCAACAATCGAAGCGGCGAGACAAGATGGTTCTTGGTATACTTTAGATACGATAGAAGATTTAATTATTCCATTTAGTAATTCATCGAAAAAGAATATATTATTTTGGATTGAAAGCGCTAAACGTCCGCAAACAAGGTTGAACGGGATTGCAGAAACTGTAAGTGCAGCAGCGCAGAACAGAAATCCACTAGCACGATGAAAATATCTTGATGAAAAAGCCTCGATTGTGTATCGCATACGGCACGCCATATGAAATTTTAAAAAATGGCTTCTGGTAATAATTAGAAGCAAAACCGATACTGACGCTCTAAATCGATGAAGATGCAGCCCTGACAATTTGGCGATGACGCTCAACCTTTTTTAAGTGGGGGAAAGCTGGGCAGATCGATCGCCGCTAATGATTTAATTTTCTTAGTGGGACGCTGGGGATAAACTACAGGTGAAGGCCAGTTGGGAGTATTGCCAGCGGTAGGAACAGCAGCAATTTTCAATTCCGGGGAAGTTACGGGTGACGGTAATTGAGTTTCCAGTTGAGGAAGTGATTTGGTTTGCGCTAGTTCTGCGATCGCTTCATCTGTTACTGGTATGCTGGTAGCGGGATCTGCTACTTCCCGATGGTCTGGCAAGCTGATATTTTTTAACTCCACCGTATCGTTAGTTAACCTTTCTAACTCTTTCCACAATGCTTCTTCTGCTTCCTTAAAATCAAAGGTCGAATCAGCTGGAAGTGGCGGCGATCCCGTTAAATCAGATTCGGAAGTAGTTTCAGGTTCGGGAATACTAAAAAACGGGTTACCAAAGTATTCGATATCAGGAGCTAACTCCGATTCGTTAGAAATTAACGCTTCTGGGGATAACTCTACCTGGAAATTCGCCGATTCCCTGCCTGAGACTTCCGCTTGCTCTTTTTCGCTTTCCTGTAAATTAGATTCCGATGTGGCGGCAGACCAAGGTTGAATCGGTCGTGGTGAAAAGATCAAGGGGTGAAGGTTTTGTTGAGTGCGCTGTTCTTCCGTTTCCGGCTGGGAAACCTTTGGCTTCAGAGAAGGCATTTCCAAGCATTTGTCTAATGCTGCTTTAAATTGCAGGGTGTAACGTTGCTGCCTTTGCAGTCGGTCTTGCAACTCTTGGCAGGTAGTTTCGCTTTTGAGAAGTATCTGTGTTTGTTCGTTGTAGCGTTGCTGAACTAAAGCGCATTGTCGTTCGAGTTGGGCTACTCTTTCTTGACTGCCTTGTAGTTGCTGGGTTAAGGTTTCGATTAAAATTTGCTGACGGTGGGCAATTTGTTGGGATGCCTCCAATTCGCCGAATACGCGGGTGATTTGTTCTTGCGTTGTATGTAGTTCGCTAGCTTGTTGAACGGCTTTGGCTTCTGCGGTTTGAGTGCGCTCGATCTGAGATTGCAAGGCAGTGTGGCATTCGTCGAGCAGTTTCTCTAATTGCTCTACGTGTGCCATTAGCTCGTTATTTTGATTTCTGAGTGCTTCGCTTAAAGTAACTAGTTCGGCTACGTCGGTATCCGATTGCCAAGCTAGAGCTTCGGCTAATTCACCACCTGCCAGGTTTTCGTCATGCAAACTAAGCAGGAATTCATCCGTTTCATTGCTTTCTATCAGATCTGGTAACAGATCCGGTAATGGTTCGGGAGTCGGCTGTTTCTCCTGGGTCGGGAAAACTGCTGGTTGTGCTTGGGCTGATGTGGCTGGTGTGGCGATCGCATCTTGGGTGATTTCTGTGATTTCAGAGCCAGATTCAGCTTGCACCGACTCCATGCCATTCAGAGAATCGATCGGATCGGGTAGGGCTTGGCCTTGTTGATTTTGGGCTTCACTCATCGGTTTACTTGAGAGAGTTCGGGAATCCTTCGCTCGTACTGGTCGCCTAGTTAGTCAATAGCCTACCTCAGATCCGTAGCTTTTGTTTTGGCGTTTACCCAAAAAACTCTGCTGCGGTAGTACAGCTTTTATGAAGGCAACCAACTTTCTTTCTCACAATTATACAGATTTGTCAATATGAAGTTGTGCTTAGGTTGATTACCCCAGTCAAAAACTGATGATTCGGGCTAGGGCGATCGAGCTTTGTTGCTTTGACAGATTTTTTCGGTTCTATCTTTAATTTTTCGGCTCTATGGCTCTCCAGTTCTATATTTATTGGTTTTTACTTTGCTACCTCTACTATTTATATAATTACAATATGCCTAATATATCACTTGACATATTTTTACCATTTTTCGTCAAAACCTGTCAAGTGGCATAATTTCGTCGATTAAATGAGAGTAATTCGCAACTATTGGGATTTGACTTTTCTTGACAAAACTAGCTTTTATTCAAACTTGCAAACTAAAGCTTCCCAACAATTGCTTTTACTTATATAAAATCTTAGACTCGTGCTGGGATCGATGTTTACCTTTTTCCTTCGCTTCAGAGGAGAGTGGTGAAAAAACTCACCAGTAGAAAAAGAAAAGTGAAAAAGCCGATCGTACAAGCTTTTTCCTTTAACCTTCAGCCTTATTACTCACCTCTAGCTCTCCACCAAAACTTGCTTTAACAAATCGCGATGAATCAATGCTCGGTCTACCAATGATTGAATTTGATTAGAAGGCAAAGCTTCACCATTGGCGTAACAATCCAACCAAGTTTGGCAAAGTAAATCAGGATCATCTGGTAATTGATTTAACTCCCATCCCGGCATGGACAATTCTTGCATTAATTGGCTAACTTTCGGGTCGTAGCTGATAGCAAAACAACGAGACCCTTCGGCTGCTGCCATGATTAAACTGTGCAATCGCATACCGATCGCCATTTCTACTCCCCGAAACAAACCCTTTAACTGCTGAGGATTTTCCAGAGTAATAATATGGCTATCACCCACTAGTTCGGAATGGATCGATCGGGCAATTGCTAAATCTTGAGATTGCTGAAAAGGGACTAATAAGATACGGGTTTGAGTAGCTTTTTGAAAGTTAATTAAAGCGCGAGTTAAGTTAGCTAATCGAGTGGAAGTGAGTTGGGAATGCGATCGCAAAGTAACCGCCACTCGCGGTGCGGGTAAATCCCAAAGACCCTCGACTGGCTTGGAGTCTAGCGCCCACACCGGATCGGGTGCTAGGGTACAGGGAACTTGCCAATCCGAAAGTAAGCTAGCCGAACCCCGATCGCGCACGCTGACCGCGCTGCAACTAGTAAATACTCGTCTGGCAAGGGAACGAGTCAGACGGCGTTTGAGAGGCCCGACGCCTTGCGCCCAGGCAATGGTTTTCAAGCCAAATTGCTGAGCTAATCCCATCAATCCGCCGTAATAAATCGGGCTGGCAGCACTGGTCACATCTTGCATGAGGCTTCCACCACCCCAAATGAGTACCTCCGATTGGCGTAAAGCTTTTAGAACTTGAGTTGGTGCCATGCGATCGCAACTTTCCACTTGGTAGCGCTCTTTAGTTTGTGCTGGGTTGCCAGAAAGAACTAATGGCGCTACATTCTGAGGTAACATTTGCAGCAGCGAAGCTAATAATGCTTCATCACCTCCATTACCCTTGCCATAGTAGCCACATAAAACCGCTCTAATCTGTCTCATGTTGTTTCTCAAATGTGTTCCGGATAGCAGTTTTTCATCCCTGGCTCAGGCACAATTGTCAAGGTAACATAACTATACTAATTTAAAAGCAGTCATGTTTTCTGAACGCCATCCCGAACCAGTACAAAATTACAGCGATCGCAAGGACTTTATGCAAAACGGGAAGAATAATAAATTGGCTTGGTGGTTACAAGTTATTACCAATCGTCCTTACTGCATTTACTACTTCGGGCCTTTCGATACTTGGAAAGAAGCTGAACTCGCACAAAATGGCTATATAGAAGATTTAAATCAAGAAGGTGCGGAAGGAATTTACGCTCAAATCAGATTAGATAATCCAAGCGAATTAACCATATATCCAGCCTGAATTAAAAACACGCTTAAGTCAATCAAAATTTTGATTTTGCCAATTTTTTTTAAATATCTACTCGTTACGATCGCCAGCGGAAAATAAAATTAGAAGCAGATGGAGTAAAACCCATAAACTAACTCCATCTAAAATACATATTGCTCAATGTATTGCCAGATTAATTTTGAGCGAGTCTTTACTGAATTTTTACTCGCTCTCACGTTAGCTAATCTTTATATACGGAAAATGTGATTTTCAGGCAGGTCTTTCGACTGGCTGAGAAGGAACAGTAGTTAAAAACTTATTGGATTTATATTAAATAGAAAGGCGTTTATAAATAGAAGTAGGGAGAGTCAAATCAATTCAAAATTCAAAATTATTAATTCAAAATTACAATCAGTGGGAGCTTGAACTCACCACTGATTGAAAACCGCCAAATTTTTAATTTTGGCGGGAGCCTGTACTCCGAATTATTTAATTCAAAATTAATCTTCTTCTTAATTTTGAATTTTGAATTCAAAAATGGTCAAAGCTAACTTAAGCTTTGACTTTCCTGAAGGAGAGCCTCTTACCTTGTGTCAAAGATGAATTTTCTTACTTAACTACTTAACCAAAGTTGCTAGTTACAAATA